>QMZP01000115.1 GCA_003663225.1 Candidatus Aenigmatarchaeota archaeon
GAAGGGCGATATAAGGCAGCGCCTGAAGGAATTCGAGGGCATAGGGAAGTCATCCCAAAGGACGGTATTCGCCGAGTTATGCTTCTGCCTGTGCACGCCGCAGTCCAAGGCCGTCACCTGCAACAAGGCCATAAACGACATGATAATAAGGGGCACGCTCTACGAGGGCGGCAAGGATAAGGTGCTCAAGAGCCTGGACGGGATAAGATTCAAGAACACCAAGGCTGGCCGCATAATAGATGCAAGGGAGCTTTTCACTGACCCTGACGGAAAGATGAGGATAAAAGACAGGATAGACAGGGAGCATATACAGGGAACAAGGGATTGGCTTGTCAACAACATAAAGGGCATGGGATACAAGGAAGCCAGCCACTTCCTGAGAAACATAGGGCTTGGAAAGGAAGTGGCAATCCTTGACAGGCACATACTCAGGAACCTGAAGTCGCTGGGTGTGATAGATGACGTGCCGAAGACTCTCACCAAGAAGAAATACATGGAGATAGAGGACAGGATGAAGCGGTTCGCCGGGGCCATAGGCATCCCGCTCATCGAGCTGGACCTGCTGCTCTGGTCCCAGGAGACGGGGCATGTATTCAAATGATTTGCATCAGGCCTGTATGTTTTTTGAAACCGAGGCATTTTTAAGCCATGCATGCGAATTTCTAATCGTGGTATAATGGTGGCTTTCGATGAGACTGGGCCTGAGAAGATACTGCAGGTTTACGACCCTGCCGGCGGCATGAAGGGGTTCGTGGTCATAGACAACACCAGGCTGGGCCCGGGCAAGGGCGGCATACGCATGACGCCTTCTGTTTCAGTGGAAGAGGTGGCAAGGCTCGCCAGGGCGATGACATGGAAGAACGCCGTGGCAGGCCGTCCTTGCGGCGGTGCCGAGTCAGGCATAATAGCTGACGACAGGAAGATGAGCAAAGCCGAGAAGAGGGCCATAGTCCAGGCATTTTCAAGGGCGATAAAGCCCGTGTGCCCCAGCATGTACATAGCCGCCCCGGACATGAACATAGCTGAAACTGAGATGCGCTGGTTCGCTGAGGCGAACGGCGACAACAAGGCATGCACCGGGAAGCCTGAGGATATGGGCGGGCTGCCGCATGAGCTGGGTTCCACAGGATTCGGCGTATTCCACGCAACCAAGGTGGGTGCAGAGCATCTCGGTATGGACCTCAACGGGCTGACGTTCGCAGTAGAGGGTTTCGGAAACGTGGGGTGGTTCGCAGCAAAGCACATGACAGATGCAGGAGCCCTGCTGGTGGCGGCATCCGACTCCAGGGGCGTGATATGCGACCCGGATGGATTGGACTTCGATAAGCTGGCAGAAACCAAGAAGGAGAAGGGGACCGTTACCGAATACAGCCACGGCAAGGCAGGCAATTGCGAGGACATACTGGGTGTCAGGGCGGATGTTCTCATAACAGCTGCCATACCCGACCTCGTCAAGGACGGTGATGTGGATAGGATGAGGTTCAAGCTGATAACAGAGGGCAGCAACATACCGATGTCTCACGAGACTGAAAAGAAGCTGTATAAGAAGGGGATACTAGTCATACCGGACTTCGTGGCCAACGCGGGCGGGGTAATATCGTCATACGTAGAATATAAGGGAGGCGGCGTGGACGAGATGTTCAAGCTCGTAGAGAAAAAGATAACCGAGAACACGAAGATTGTGCTCAATAAGGCTAAGGAAGAGGGGCACGACCCGAGGACAGCAGCGCTGAAGCTCGCGAAGGAGCGCATAGAATCCAAGCAATAAGCTCCTGTTTCTAACTTTTAAATAGAATGAATCCACATGATTAATCAGTATTTTATCAATCATAGGAGGTAAGAATGGACGAAGAGAACAAGGAAACAGAGTCTCCGGAGACCACGGAGAACGACAAGGATTACGCTGAGGTATCCGAGAATCAGGCCGAGAACTCGTCTGAAGAGAGTGTGGAAGCCACAGACAACGTTTCTGACACAGAAACGCCGGCAGACGTCTCAGAGGACTCATCAGACCAGGAGTATTCAGAAGAGGCTACCGAGGAAACCGAGACTGGTGGTTCGGAAAGCTCTGAAGATTCCGAAGCGAACGAATCCGAGAGCTCTGAAGAAAGCACAGACGAATCCAGCGAGGACACTGAATCAGGTGACGAATCCGAAGCGGGCGAAGAAACGGAATCTGATGAGAGTGGCGGGTCAGATGACAGCGAGTCTGAGGGTGACACGGAAAGCACTGAAACAGAGGACAGTGAATCCGAGGACAGCAGCGAGTCATCAGGCACTGAAAGCGAAGATGACAGCATGACCGTATCCCTGGACGACGATTCAGGCGACAGCTCGGAAGAGAGCAGCTCTGAAGAATCAGGTGAATCCGAAGAATCTGATGCAGAGGAAACCGAGTCATCTGTCGACAGTACAGACGAGTCAGAAACCGAAGACACAGAAGAATCTGAGAGCACAGAAACTGAATCAGAAGAGAACACTGAATCAGACGATGAGTCTGGCGAGAGCACACAATCAGAGGACAGTGAATCCGAGGGAACGGAACCAGAAAGCTCGGATGAAGAGGTCTCAGAGGGCGAAGGCGATGCTGTCAAAGAGGACACCATAGCATGAGCCAACAGCTTGATTTCATTTTTTATTCGATTTCTATTGGTTTTTCAAGGGGCAGCCACAGCGCTGTTCATCCATACTCCCGGACGTTCTTGCGGAATATGCTGAACATGGCGAACACCGCCGCCAGTATTACCATTATTATTACCACAAGATTGGCCGTGGACTCGGCTATTATGTGCCCTGTGGCCCCATCAGGCTGAGGGAACCCGAAGCTCAGCATGGCAGTAACAGCCACTGCGAGCACAACGAACATGAAAAGTGCGTATTTCATGGGCTATTATTTGATAGAAGCGATATAAAAACTTAAATATCGAGCCTCAATAAGATACAAAGCAACAACATAAAAGCATAACAACAAACGCCTCCGTAGCTCAGAACCCTTTTTCCCTGCGAGCTTGCAAAAAGCGTTCACGGAAAAAGGATGAGGAACTGGTAGAGCGACCGCCTTGTAGCACCCTTTTCGGATAAAGCGGTGAAAAAGCGCGCCCGGAAAAGGAATGCACGAAAGCGGTAGGTCATGGGTTCGACAACTGAGCCCTCTCTTGTAAGAGAGGTCTAAGTGTCATCCCAGAGAACAGGTCGAACTGAACTCCGGGTAATGACTTTCGGAAATCCCATCGGGGGCTTAAGAAAATGTTAAGTAGCCCTCAGCTACAGTTAGTTATTATACTGACCGGCTTATAAGATTATGGGATATTTGATACTAAAAAACCAGGGGCTGTCATTGGATTTTGTTTATTTTCTTGGTAGAAGCGCATCTCTCCCGAAAACCTCTTCAGTATCCAACAACTTAGAAAGAAACTCCACAGTCATATCTTCCATCCTATAAGGATTTCTTATTATCAAATATTTCTTAGGTTTTGCTACATTTCCTTGTGGATCTATTTGCCACGCGCAGAAAACAAACATAATAGAAAGGATTCTTTTATTTCTTCCATCTGTTAGACATCTATGACTTCTAAGTTCATC
>QMZP01000116.1 GCA_003663225.1 Candidatus Aenigmatarchaeota archaeon
ATGATAGGGAATGCTTGAACGGCTGCTCGGTCGGGCACTGCATAGACGAGCCCGGCACAGGATGCAGCGTCAGGATAAAGACATTCGATTACCTCGCTTCTGTCATGCAGGATGGCAATCCGTACGCATCATTCATAGTGGAGAATGACGGGGATGACGATACCGTCGTTACGGCCACACTCAGGGTGGACAATGCTGTCAGGGGAAGCTATTCTAACACCCTGGCGCCGGGGGACAGCATGGAAAAGACATTCTATTACAGCCCCCCTTCCGAGACGGGCTGGCATGACATATTCCTAAACGTCACATCGAGCTGCGGCGACAAGGACAATGCCCGCGCCGCATTCAGGGTCATGGGCAGCGGTGAGCCCGTAGTGCGCCCGCCCGCTGTAGTGGAGCCGCCCGAGGAGCCGAGGCAGACGGGGTTTGACATATATCCCACAGTGATTGACATGGCATCATGCAACAGCAAGGTCATAGCACTGGACATAGAGAGTTCAATGAACCAGAGCTTCACCATAAGGGTAGAAGGCGGCGATTCCGAATGGTTCGAGTATCCCAGCAAGGTTGTTGTAGCGGAAGAGGACAGCGTCTACATTTACGTTACACCAACAGAGACGGGGAAGCATGACATAACGGTTAGCGTTGTGGCCGATACCGAGGACATCTATTTCAGCGATGTTGTGAGCCTTTACGTGTCACCTGCAGCGTATGAAGAAGCAGAAGGGACATTCCTCGGTTATATGATGAACAGGGTAGCGGACGCATTCGAGTTCATGCAGGAGAATTACTGGGTTATTTTTGTCATAATACTGATAGCCCTGCTGGCCATACTGGGCATAGGCCACAGGCATCTCAAGACGGAATATGAAGACATATGGCATGATATCGGCAGGAAGCGCTGAGCGAAAGGCTTAAAAAGTTTTCGTTTTGTTGTCACCGATAAGTTTAAAAAACTTTATATCTAATATTTGCGCATGAAAATAGCGTTATTGTCATTAATGCTGGCCTTTGCGGTCATTATGAGTCCAGCTTATGCTTCTAGCTTCGACGTGTCGCTCTATGATAACAGCCTCTCAAGCTGCCCATGCAGCGCCATAGAGGTCAGGGCAGACGTTGACAACATGTACAAGAGCGCTGACACCATAAAATTATGGCTCGAGCTTCCCAGTGGATGGACAGGCAGCCAGGCATTCGTCCAGAAGGATGTGATGCTCGGCAGCGGCGAGTCAGAGACCATACCTGTCTACATAACGCCCCCATGCAACAGTGGAGAGGGCACATATGACGTGATTCTGCACGCCAAGTCCTCGATAACGGGCAACGAGATAGTGAGGAAGATAACGGTCGAGACCCTAAAATGCCACTTCGTTAACCTTGACCTTGGCGAGACCTACAGGGATGTCTGCCAGGAGAATGATGATGACAGGATATTTGATGTGACCGTGAAGAACGAGGGCAAGTTCAGCGAGACGTTCAATATGAAGACCAGCGTTGACTGGGCATTCTTTTCTGATTCCACTATAACACTCTCTCCCGGAGAGGAGAGGACGCTCGAGCTCAGCCTCGAGACACCTGAGGAGAACGGCGTTTATAATGTGCTCATAATGGCAGAATCAAGCAGCTCATATGCCAGCGCTGCCCAGGAAGTGCAGCTTAACGTAAAGGACTGTTATAATTTCGATGCCCAGCTGCTGCCTGAAGATTACAGGTCAGTTGGCACCAACGATTCCGGTTCTGCTGAGACGCCGAACCAGTCAGGCAACACCGTTACATCAGGCATTACCGGCATGGTGACCGGTGATGAAGAGGGCTACTCATGGGAAGCAATCCTGATAGCCGTGATAATGATAGTGATAGTGCTGGCCATAATATACATAATAGTGAAGAAGTGATTATGATGGAGTTCAAGAACGTGCTGATGTGTTTCGTTGCATTGGCTGTAGCGATGTCATTCGCTGGCACAGTGTCAGCGCTGGATTGCACCAGTGGATGCGTGGATGTGTGCGTAGGCAATTCCAAGGACCTTATACTGAAGATAGAGAACAAGGGGACCAGGGATGACACTTACGTCATATCCAACCCATATGACTGGGTGGATGTGCAGGATTCTGTGTTTATAGAGGCTGGCCAGACCAAGAACGTCGGAATAACAGTCACCCCTGCAAAGGAGGGAGTGAGCATGTTCGAGCTCACGGTCACCGGCTCATACGAGGCACCGAAGACTGTCGGGGGCAAAATCGAGGCCATAGAGTGCAGGCACGTGACGGTTGCAGCATCGCCGACCGAGAAGCAGGTGTGCGAGAAGTTCCCTGCGGTGTTTGACATAATAGTCAAGAACACGGGCCAGGTTGAGGACACATACGAGCTCTCTACGAGCATGGGTTCCCTTGGTCAGAGCGATGTTACCCTTGCTCCGGGTGAGAGCAGGACAGTCAAGCTTACAGTGGACACTGAAGGGCTTCCCGGGGACAACCAGATAATGGTTTCGGCATCCAGCAGCGGCGTATCAGATACGCAGGCCATAGACGTCCTGGTAAAGAACTGCTATTCTGCCGAGCTCAGGCTGATACCTGAGGAAAAATCAATATGCCCGTGCACGTCAGTTCCGTACCAGGTATACCTGAAGAACACGGGTGACCTTGAAGATGAGTACACGCTTACCATAATGGGAAACGTCATGCAGACAGTAAGGCTGGATGCCGGTGAATCCAGGATATTCAACTTCAGCGTCCCGCTGGCATTCGGTGCGGGCTCAAGGGAGATAACAGCGACAGCCAAGTCAGCCAAGACGACGCTTAGCGACAGCGGCACCCTCACGGTCAAGGGCGTAAGCGACTGCTATTCGGTCTCTATAGCAGGCAGTGATGTAGTCGAGGTCGAGGCATGCACTGCCGAGACAGTCCCGCTCAAGATAAAGAACACCGGCGAGAACACCCAGATA
This sequence comes from Candidatus Aenigmatarchaeota archaeon, assembly GCA_003663225.1. Lineage (GTDB taxonomy): Archaea > Aenigmatarchaeota > Aenigmatarchaeia > QMZP01 > QMZP01 > QMZP01. The sequence goes on from QMZP01000116.1 coordinate 2,945, forward strand.
TTCAAGCTGGACATGGACGGGCCTAGCTGGGTGTACCTCAGCAAGGAAGAGGCATACGTCGACCCGGGCCAGGAAAAGGAGGTGTATATGTACATATCGCCACCTTACGAGGCGGTGGGAACATATACGGTAAAGGTCAATGCGACATCAGTCTTCTCACAGAACATGATAGAGCTGACAGTCAAGGTGAATCCCAACGGGACTGCGACAGTAACAGCCCCATCCAATGGTTCACAGGGTGACAGTAATGTCACGCTTAACGTCAGTGGCAACCAAAGCGACGGTATAACCGGTGGCATAATAAGCCTGGGTGCGGCACCGCTTTGGAAGATGATGGTAGTGGGCGTGATAACTACCATAATAGTGGTCATACTGGTGGTAAGGTTCGCTGTTTTGGTCAAGAAGTGAGAGACCGCCTTTCCATTATATCCCTCCAGCCCCCCGCTGCTTTGCGTTTCCCCGCCATTCTTTATTAGCATGGACATGAAATAATATACCGGGGATGCTATGCCTGAGAAGAAGGCTGCAAAGGGGGCGAAAGCCAAGAAGAAGGCACCAAGCAGGAAGGCAAAGCCCCGGAAGGACATTTTCAAGAAGGTTTCTGAAAAGCTCGCTAA
>QMZP01000117.1 GCA_003663225.1 Candidatus Aenigmatarchaeota archaeon
GAACAGGAAGGCACTGTAATTCCTGACCAGAGATGGAGCAGTGAGGGAGGAGGGCAATAGCCCTCCCCCTCCTTATTTTACAATACCGAAAGGAGGTGATCCGAATGGCAAGAAAACGGCGCAGGCCGGGCCAGGTGGTGCTCAACCCCCTTCGCAGCAGGTCCAAATGGGCTGTGCGAGGAAGGGCGGTTGCACATTTCACGTGTTCCCTGTTAGGAACAGTGTTGTCCTATCTGTGGTGCTGGCTTCTCCTGCCCCTCATCAAGGCGGTTTGGGCATGCCTGTGCGCGATAGGAAGGGCGATACGCAATCGCAGGCATGTGGAGCCTGAGGCCCCATTGCCGGCATCACCTGCAACAAAACATAAAGCACCCACAAAGCTGGACATAGTCCGGGAGGAATCGGTTTCCGGGCTTGTCAGCATGGGTGAGACCAGGAAGATGGCTGAGATGAGGGTCGATAACGTCATGGCTGAGCATCCTGAGCTGGATGCCACAGAGGATGTCATCAAGGCGGTCTTCCAGGCGCAATGAAAGGAGGCCTGATATGGGCGCGATTTCGTTCCTGAAGAAAACCGGAAGGGTGCTGGCAGCGCCATTCAGGCTGATAATGTGCGTTGCCAGCTTCCTCCGGGCGATACTGGTCATCGCCCTGTTCGCTTTCATAGTCTCCGTAGCCCTCTTCTTCTTCTCGGACGGATTCCGCGCCAAGGTAACACAATGGTTCGGCACGGACACCCATGCCGAGATGCCTGCCATTCCCGAGACGCCCGAACCCATACCACTCGTGGAGATACCGGACATATCCGGTATGGAGCGGGAGCTGGAGAAGGATGTGCGGGTGCAGACGAGGATGCTGGCGATAGAGAGGAAAGAGCTGGCGGACGAGAGCAGGATAATCTCGATGGCCAAAAAGGTGCTGGGCTCCCACTCCCCTGGTGATGTAATAACCATAGGGGGCAGGGAATACAGCTATGAGCAGGTCAGTAATGATCTGAAGATACGAGAGCGGAGATGCAACGGTCTCCGCGAGAGCATAAAGGAGAGGGAAAGGAGGCTTTCCCTCCTGAAAGGCGGTGATGACCAATGAAAAACCCGGACGAGTTTGTTGTCATAATGCTCGCCTTCTTCCTGGCGCAGATGTTATGGCACACAAAGGCAGTGTACCCGGTCAAGCTTCTTGTTACCCTTCTGCATGAGACCGGGCACGCCCTTGCTTCCACGATAACTGGCATGAAGGTGCAACGCATTGAGGTGAATAAGGACCTGTCAGGGGTCGCTTACTCCGGCTGCAGCATATTCACACTGAATGCTGGTCCGCTGGGAAGCATAGCACTGGGGTTCCTCATCTTTTGGATACCCTACACAGGCCTGCCCTTCCCGTTGGTATTGATAGGGGCGCTGATACTTCTGGTCACGGTGATGTGGGTGAAGAACGGGTTCGGCATGATATCCTCGGTGTGCATATGCGCCGCGCTGATAGCCATGGGCTTCATCGAGAACGGCCCCGTCTCCTCGTTCATCGCCAAGTTCCTGGGGGTATGCAGCGTCCTCTACACCTTCCTGGGCAACAGGGCCTATTACCAGGTCCTGGGCAAGCAGCCTGAAGGGGAGAGTGATGCGGAAATGCTGCAGCAAATCACCCACATACCGGCCAAGTTCTGGGTGTTGGGGTGGCAGGTTGCATCCCTGCTTACGCTGTTCCTGATGGCCAAGGTGGCCCTGGGATGGTGGTAGGCACTATATAAAGCCTGTTTGCAAGAATAAAGCATCAGGTCATTTTTACCAAAATCCGAGATTTACCATGTGAGGGCCAGTTAGCTGGTCTTCGCTCGCCGCGAAGCCATGCCACATCCTTATCCTGCCCTCTATGCAGCAACCTGATGTGACTCGGGTTTGGTATTACATATAACCGTTCTCTAGTGTCTGGCGTCTTTTGCCGAGAAAGGAGGCCTTAAATGAAATGGCTTTTCTGAAGAAGATGCGATGGATGGCAGTCGTGGCCTTCAAAGGCGGCGGAAGAGGCGTGAGGCGCAGGAAGTGGCGCAACTCGGTGCGTGACTGGCTCAACCGCCTGGACTTCGTTGTCTTCGGCTTCTTTGACAGGATAGACACCAGGTTCCTGTTCAAAGGGCGGAACGTCAGGACAGCGAACGGAAGGGTGAGAAGCAGTTATGAAGCCAGGTTCGTGCAATTCCTGCGGAGAAGGCACGTGAGGTACAGGTACGAGAGGAAGCTGGTGCTCTATGACAGGAAGCTGTCACTGGATGCCAGGATCCTGCTCATGCTGCTGTATGTGCCCTTCTCTTCCGTGCTTCCGGCATTCGTCAACCGATGGGCGGCCTACAAGTACGGGATACATGTCTACCGTCCGGATTTCTACCTGCCCCGATACAAAGTTTATGTAGAGGTCTGGGGCATGGCAGACTTCAATGAAGGCTACAAGCGTGTTATGAACAAGAAGTTGTCAATGTACCGAAGGCACCGCATCCCAGTGATAAGCGTCTACCCGAGGCACCTCAGGGACCTTGATTCCAGCTTCCCGGGGCTGTTCAGGGAAGCGACCGGGAAGAGGCTCCCTGAAAGGTAGCGGACACGTGTGGGAAAACAGTGGCACAAGCTTTTAAGTTTTGCCACTAACATAATCAACAGGTTCATGCTCATTACCAACAACTACTAGATTCACAAGACCGAGAACCAGTTCAGCTGGCTTTCGGTTTCCGGGAAGAAGGTTGTTTGCCTTTACTCCTGTTTCTTGCCTTGTATCTGGGATGAGCGTGGATACGCTGTTTCCTGTTGGTTCTTGCGTGCCTTCACTGACTCTTGGAAAGGAGGTGATGCCGGAAAAAGAGATCAGGAAGGGGGTGAGAAACGGGGTTTTACATAAACGTGTAGTACAAGCAGTGACGTATCGTTACTTCTTTCCTTACAGAAAGGAACAGAACCATGAGAACTCTGATTATTGTTGGGATTATTGCCTTCATTGTGGCAGTGATCCTTGTCCCCGGCATCTGGACGCGCATCAAGTCCGAAGCCGGTGACATGAGCGAGAGCCTTGAAAGTGGCGTCTCTGACCGTGCCGCGGCCCGCGAGTACGGCGAGAAGCTGTCCGAGGCAGGCCAAGGCCTGCGGGAGCAGTATCGCCACATCTATAGCATCAAGGCTGAGATGGTCGAGGTTGAAGGCAAGCTGAACGGCCACAAGGACGAGCTTGAGAAGACCAAGCAGATTCTTGCCAAGGCTGCCCGCCTGCTGAAGCAACATCAGCCCGGCGACCACATCAACATTGGCGGACGGGAATATTCCTGGGAGCAGTTGAATCAGGATGCTCTGGCGCGTCTGGACCGTTGCAAAGTACTCGAGAATAATATCGAGAACGAGGCGCAGATCCTCAATAGACTTGCAAAGGCCTACGCGGACGGGCAAGCCATGATAATCAAGGCCCAGGACGAGCTCCGCAAGAAGAAGCTGGAATTCGAAATCGAGAAGGCCGAGCTTGCGGCCCTACGCGCGGACGAGCGTGTTCAGGGCCTCATCGACGGCCTCATCAC
>QMZP01000118.1 GCA_003663225.1 Candidatus Aenigmatarchaeota archaeon
AGAGTCATGGAGTACTCCGGGGAAGAGTTATTGGCACGGCTTTCCGACCCGCTCTGGTTCCAGGCATTCGGCTGTGTGCTTGGCTTCGACTGGCACAGCTCGGGCCTCACAACGACTGTCACCGGGGCCCTGAAGGAATCGCTAAAGGGCAGGGATATAGGCATAGCAGTATGCGGAGGCAAAGGCAAGGCATCCAGAAAGACACCGGCAGAGGTGCTGGAGGCGGGCCAGGGATTTTCGCTGTCAACGAAGAAGATAGATGAGCTCAGGTACGCCAGCAGGATGTCCGCCAAAGTGGATTCCGCGGCTGTCATAGACGGCTACCAGCTCTATCATCACGTATTCTTCTTCAGCGAGAAGCTCGACTGGGCAGTCGTCCAGCAGGGCATGAACGAGGGCAGCAGGTACGCCAGGAGGTACCACTGGTCCTCTTGTATTATAGGGGGCTTCGTCGATGAGCCGCACTCCGGCATATGCGGGGAACGGAAGGAGAAAGAAGTGCTTGACATGACAGCGAAGGCAAGCGCAGGCACAAGGGACGTGTCGGTTGAAATAATAAGGGATGACCCAAGGCAGATAAGGGAAGCGTTCTCGGGCAACGGGACCCTGCACAGGTTCCTCGGCACCGGGACCATGTCCCTTAGCATGCCAAGCCATCACCACATAATCGACATGGATAAGAGGAACCTTGCCACGTTGGAGATGGCGCACGAGATGCAGCCCAGGGATTACGAGGAGCTGCTCGGGATAAGGGGCGTGGGCGCCAAGAGCATAAGGGCATTGGCCATGCTATCAGACATAATATACGGCAAGCCTCCCAGCTGGAAGGATCCTGTGAAGTTCAGCTTCGCTCACGGGGGCAAGGACGGCATACCGTACCCCGTGGACAGGGAGAGCTATGACAGGTCGATAGAGATGCTCAGGTCAGGCATAGAGAACGCAAAGCTGGGCGACAGGGACCGCATGGGCGCGCTGAAGAGGCTCAGCGGGTTCTTCTAACGCTCCCACATAAGCGAATCTATGAAGAATATGCTGACAGGTATCATTATCACTACGATTACAGCAAGCACTACCAGAAGGAACGGGTCGGCCTGGACCCCTATCCCGTAAGAAAGCAATGACAGCAAGACCAGGAACATTATGGCAACGGCAACCAAGGCGAAGAATTTCTCCCTCTTCTCACGGTATTTCTCCTTCATCTTCTGCTTGCGTTCCCCCCTGGTCCATTTCTTGCTCATGCTTAATTATTGGGGAAAGGATAATAAACTATTTCTTCTTCGTGGCAGGCTTCTTGGATTTCTTGCCCGTGAAGAAGCCGCATTGGACGCAGAGCTTCCAGGGACGCTTCCCGCGCGCCTTTACAGAGACTATGCTGAGGCCACACTTGTCGCATTTCTCCTTGAGCATCTTTATCATGCCTGCCTGAGGCAGCGAGAAAGTCTCGGTGCACTTGGGGTAGTTGTCGCATCCGATAAAGCGCTTGCCCTTTCTTGATCTCCTTACTATCAGGTTGCCGCCGCACTTGCATTTGCCAACCGTGTTGTCCTTCTTGTGCTGCTCTATCACCACCTCAAGCAGCTCCTTCCCCACATCCTTCTCCTTCTCTTTGAACTTCTTCAGCGTGGTTTCCAGCGTTGACCTGGCCTCGCTCACTACATCATCCCATTCCTTCTTACCGTCCTGTATGGCCTCCATCTCCTCCTCGAAATCGCGGGTGAGCTCTATTGAGACTACCTCAGGGGCATACTTCTCCAGCGCACTCACCACCTTCTTGCCCAGCTTAGTGACCGTTATTTGCTTGTCCTCTATGTATCCGCGGTCATAGAGGGTCTCAAGTATCATGGCCCTGGTGGCTTTGGTCCCGAGCCCGTTGGATTCCATCTCCTTGAGGACCGCTGCCTGGGTGTACCTCTTCGGGGGTTGCGTCTCCTTGTCCAGCATGTCTATGCCTTTGACGGGCAGCACTTCGCCCGTCTCCAGCCTGGGCAGTATGTTCTCCTTGAACCTCGCATAAGGCATGTAGAACTCCATCCATTTGGGCTCAAGTGTCCTTATGCCTTCTGCTATGAACGTCTCCCCGTTCACACCTATAGATACCTTCACGCTCTCCCTGATGGCAGGCTCGCAGAAGACCGCGAGGAAACGCTTGACTATGAGGTCGTAGAGCTTCTTCTGGTATGCGTTGAGCCCCTTGGGCCTGTTACCGGTCGGGTATATGGCCGGGTGTGCGGGATCCTTCTTCTTTCCGTTGTTAGGAACCAGCCTGGGCTTCTTGAGCAACTTCTCACACAAATCAAAATAATCCTTCTGGTTCTTCAGCTTGTCTATTATGCCCTTGAAACCGAGCTTCGGTGAGAGCTGCTGGCTGGATGTCCTGGGGTAGCTTATCACCGCCTGTTCGTAGAGGGATTGCGCTATGTCGAGCGTCATCTTCGGCGAGTAGCCGAAATTCCTGTACGATTCCCTTTGCAACGTGGTTAGGTCGAAAGGGAACGGCGGGTTCTGCTTCTGCTGCCGGTTGTCGATTGAGGTGACCTTGGCCGGCTTGCCTTTGCATTTTTCATGCACGGACTCCGCTTCCTTCTTGTCCCAGAACTTGTCCTTCTCATGAAGCGCCGTTATCTCTTCATTCCCTTTCTCGGAAGTCAGCTGTATCTGCCAGAACGGCGTGGGCTTGAAGGCATCTATCTCCCTCTCCCTCTTCTCCAGCAGCTGCAGGGTTGGACCCTGCACCCTTCCTGTTGACAGGGTCTTGTACCCACCGGCTGCCCTGAGCGAGAGCGTCAGCGCCCTGCTGAGGTTTATGCCCCAGAAGAAGTCGAGTGTGTGCCTTGCCAGGCCGGCCCTTATCTGGGGAAAGTCAAGCTTGTTGGATGCCTTCTCATATGCCTGGATGAGGTCATGGGTTGTCAGGGTTGAGAACTTCATCCTCTTGGCTTCCTCGGTACCGCAGATGAACCTCAGTATGTTGTATGCTATGACCGAGCCCTCTATGTCATAGTCGCATGATGATATGAACTCGTCGGCGCGTTTCGACAGCGTCTTCATGTTGTCGAAGTATTTCTTTGACCAGCGGGAAGCGCTGTTCCTTTCGAACGTGGGCACCCACTCGACGTCGAAGACGGGGTATCTCCATGACGCCCCGGATTTCTTCTCGTTCAGGCCGAATAAATGACCCACTGCCGGGGCCACGACTATGTCCTTGCCTTTTCTCCTTATCCTGTAAGACTTCACGCCGTGGGTGCCTATGTCCTCGATGCCGCCCTCTGCAAGAGCGCTGGCTATGCGTTTCGCTGCGCTCGGCTTCTCAGCGACTATCAGCGTGTAGGGCATAATAAGCATTAGGTCTCGTCAGGACTTAAATGTATATCGATGTGGCACAAACATTTAAAACTTGAACGGAATAGAGTAATGTGGAATGATGGACTGTAGGAAGTGCACTTATTTTGAAAAGAAGAAGAACCTAATGAATGGCGGCACAGTCATAGTTGGATACTGCAAGCTCAGGAAGAAGCACATAAGCGACTCAAGCATAACCAACC
>QMZP01000119.1 GCA_003663225.1 Candidatus Aenigmatarchaeota archaeon
AAAGTAAGAGGTCCATAACTCATTCTTGTAGTATCCTATATAAATTTCATGACCTGATTGCGCTTATGATGCAGGTTGAATCGAGAGATGCCAGTGCGTTGACCTCTGCAACGGCCAGACAGGTTCAAATCCAGGACTGGCTTGTTGACCGTTATGTACACACTCTTGCCGTTGTCGTGCGCTATTCTCACAGCCTTTCTGAGTTCTTCCATGTCCTTGAGATTATACCTGTCATTGTTCAGCCTGTCATTCACACCAGACACGTCTTCGGTACATACCCCACAATAGAATTCATCAGCGCCTTCACGAATCAGCAGTTTCATTTCCTCTATGCTCGCGAACGGTGCCGCTATCATCATAACATGTCCCTCCTATACCATTTCACAAACTCAGATACGCCTTCGCTTATGCACGTCTTTGGCGAATATCCCAGCTCCTTTCTAGCCTTCCCTATGTCTGCTATTGTGTGTTTTATGTCGCCACTTTTCATGGGTACCTTCCTTATAACTGCCCTCTTCCCTGCGGACTTCTCTATCAGCGAAACCATGTCCATTATATTTGTACGTTTTCCGCTGCCAATATTAAAGATACCGAATCCTCTCCGTTTCATCGCACAAATTATGCCATGGACAGCATCATCCACATAAGTGTAATCCCTGGAAGAGCTGCCATCTCCGTAGACCTCTACAGGCAGACCACGCTCAATGAGCGAGACGAACTTATGTATAGCCATGTCAGGCCTCTGTCTCGGGCCATAGACCGTGAAAAGCCTGAGTATGCTCATGCTAGTCCCATGAAGAACATTATGTGATTTGCAAAGAATCTCACACAACAGCTTGGATAGGGCGTATGGGGACTGGGGGTTAGTGGGGTCATCCTCCTTTGACGGCAGGCTTGAGCACCCGTAAACCGAGGATGATGATGCCATTATGAACCTATCTGCGCCCAAATTATTCGATACGTCCAGGATGTTGGCCGTGGAGGACACGTTATGCGTTACGTATTCCCCAGGGAGTCTCATGGACAGCACGGGATTAGTCTTGGCAGCTAGGTGTATGACAGTATCAGCTTCCATGCCAGCCAAGCAACTCATCAAACCATTGATATCTGTCAGGTCAGAGTTGATTAGATTGAAGCCACGATTACCTGAAAGATGGGCGATATTCCTTTCTTTCAACGATGAATCATAATCACCGTTGAAATTATCGATGCAGATAACATCAAAACCATCTGAGACCAGTTTCTCTGCTAGGTGGGACCCTATGAATCCGGCACCGCCTGTAATAATAACAGACATCGTACCACGATTAGAAATTGATGGTCTGATATAAATTGTAATTCATTTGAGCTCTTTTATCACGCCACTCACTGTCAGCCTCTTCTGCTCCCTCTTCTTGAGATCCTTTAGGACAAGCCTGCCTTCCTTCATCTCCTTCTCACCCATTATTATCATGTAAGGTATCCCGGCTTTCTCCGCGTATTCGAAGCACTGCTTAAGCTTCCTGTCCATAAGGTCTGTCTCCACAGCGACCCCCATCGCCCTGAGCTTCTGGGACAGCTGTATGGCATTCCTCTTTACTTCGGGATTGTCGCCCACCATCGCTATGAACACCCTGGTCGCGGTGCTGGGCAAGTCAAGCATTCCTTCGGCACAAAGTATCTCATACACCCTTTCCACGCCTATGCTCCCCCCAGTTGCCGGCGTCGGGGGGCCGCCGTACAGCTCTATCAGCTTGTCATATCTGCCTCCACCCGCTATGCTGCCAACACTGGTCTTGGTCTTCGCCTTTATCTCGTAAATCGGGCCGGTGTAGTAGTCCAGCCCCCGCACCAGGCCGAAATCTATGACTATGTTCCTTACTCCGTATGCCTTGGAAAGAGACACTACGTCCTCGAGCTCATTTATGCCCTCTGCTGCTTCCTTGTCTTTGCCAAGCTCCCTCCTGGCGGATGCCAGTGCTTCTGCTGGCTTGCCTGATATGCCTATCATGCGCATGAGCTTGTCGATGGAACTATCATCGATGCCCACCAAACAAAGCTCTTTCCTTACCTTGGATTCGCCCTGCTTCTCAATCTTGTCAAGGGACCTGAACACGTCCTCTGACTTTCCTTTATTCACTCCAGCAGCACGTACCATACCATTCAGTATCTTTCTGTTATTCAGCCTTACCTCAAAACCCTTGAACCCAAGGGACTCTATGGCCGCGACGAGCGTTGCTATGCACTCAGCCTCTGCTTCCATCCCGCTGGAGCCGAAAACGTCTATGTCAGACTGCCAGAACTCCCTGAAACGGCCTGCCTGCGGCTTGTCATACCTCCACACCCTTCCGATCTGGTACCGTTTGAACGGCTTTGGGAGCTGCGGATTCGTGGCAACGACCCTGGAAGCTGGCACCGTGAGGACGAACCTGAGGCCCATCTGGCGCTTCCCTTTGTCCCTGAACAGGTATATCTCATCCTTGATTGCATCGCCGCCCCCACCCTTGGCACCGAGTAGGTCCCAGCTCTCGAAGGCAGGTGTCTCCATGGGCCTGAAACCAAACCGTTCAAAGACCGACCTGACCTTGCCGAATATGTACTCACGCCTGACCATGTCATCCGGCATGAAATCCCTTGTCCCTCTAGGCGGCTGGAATCGTCCCATTGTATCACCTAATTATCTATTTCAACAGGCTTCTATAAAAGCAGGACCTTTCGCCTGTGTGGCATGCCGGGCCAGCCGGGTCCACCCTGAACAGCAGGGCGTCCCCGTCGCAGTCTAGCAATATCTCCCTTATCGCCTGCGTGTTGCCTGATTCCCTTGCGCCCTTTCTCCACAGCTCCCGGCGGGAGCGACTCCAGTACGTGGCCAGCCCCAGTTCCATCTTGTCCCAGTCTATGCTACCATATATGTCATCCATTATCTGCCTCCATGTCTTCAAGGCCAGGAGCGGGATATTCGGGCTCCCGGTCATCGGGGAGCGCTTTCGAACCCGCCCTAAGGGGCCCACAACCCCTCGTGCTGAAAAGGGACTCCTTCGCAGCGTTGCTTGGTAGAATCGAAGGCCGTCTTTCCTCTACACCATCCTGGCCATTTTCAAAAGAGAATAGAATGAAGGGCTTCCTGAGGTCAAAGCTCAGCAGCACATCAGAGCCTTCGCTGAGCAGGAAGTTCCTTCTCACCCATGCAGGTATGCTTATCCTTCCTTTCGAATCAACCTTCACAGAAACCGACTGTTGAAACCCACGGCTAAGCAAAACATCAGATGGTCTGACGGCCTGTGCTGGTTGCATTAAGCCGGCCTGCCTTCTTTTGCGGGTGAACTGAACCACCCATTGGCTTCATCCTGCCTGCCATGATTGTCACCAAAGAGTAGTGAGATTGAGCATATTTAAAATTTCTGTGGGATGGGAATTTATTTAGTATATATTACAATTATTATCCATGAGTGGTATACGTTGGGCCTTATGTGCCTTTCTGTTGTTGTCGGTGTTTGCCACAGGGGTGTTTGCCTATTCGCTCACCGACACGGGCGCGCTCCAATGGAA
>QMZP01000120.1 GCA_003663225.1 Candidatus Aenigmatarchaeota archaeon
CTATCTTCCTGAAGGAGTCCGCCCATTCCATCATGGTCTTGAACTCGCCCTTAAGCTCGGGATCTATTACCGGCACCTGGCCTGCCATCACCTCTCCGGTCGAGCCGTCGAGGGTAAGCCATTCCCCTTCCTTGAATACCCTGTCACCGGCCTTGAATTGCTTTTCCTTCTCGCTGACCGATATGTCAGAGCAGCCTGCGACGCAGCACTTGCCCATGCCCCTTGCCACCACTGCGGCGTGGCTTGTCATTCCGCCCCTCGCAGTGAGTATGCCCTGGGCCGCGTGCATGCCCTGTATGTCCTCGGGCGACGTCTCAAGCCTTACAAGTATTGTCTTCTCGCCTTCCTCTGCCTTGGCTACAGCATCATCGGCCGTGAACACGACCTTACCAACGGCTGCTCCGGGCGATGCCGGAAGGCCCTTTGCTACCACATCCGCCTTCTCCTTGGCTGCCGGGTCGAGCTGTTTGTGAAGGAGCTGGTCTATGTGTTCAGGCTCTATCCTGAGCACCGCCTCTTTCTTATCTATAAGGCCTTCCTTCTCCATGTCGACTGCTATCTTCACCGCTGCGTGGGCTGTCCTCTTGCCGGTCCTTGTCTGCAGCATGTATAGCTTTCCGTTCTCTATTGTGAACTCGAAATCCTGCATGTCCTTGTAATGCTTCTCAAGGAGCTCGTAAATCTTGATGAGCTCATCATAAGCCTCAGGAAGGTCCTTCTTCATCTCGTCTATGGGCTTGGGCGTCCTTATGCCCGCAACCACATCCTCGCCCTGCGCGTTGACCAGGTACTCCCCGTAATGTTCTTTCTTACCGGTTGACGGGTTCCTTGTGAAGCCCACGCCAGTGCCTGAGCTTGTGCCCATGTTGCCGAAAACCATCGCCTGCACGTTTACAGCAGTGCCTAGGTCATGTGGTATGTAATGCATGTTCCTGTAGGTTATTGCCCTTTTGTTGTTCCATGAGCTGAACACGGCATCTATAGACATATTGAGCTGCTTCTTCGGGTCCTGCGGGAACTCCTCACCCTTCTCCTGCTTTATCATCTCCCTATACTTCTGGACCACTTCCTTCAGGTCTTCGGTTCCAAGCCCTGTATCAACCTCTATCCCCCTGGTTTTCTTGACCTCTTCAAGGATTTCTTCGAACTTGGCATGCTCTATGCCCATCACGACATCCCCGAACATCTGTATGAATCTCCTGTAAGAATCCCATGCAAACCTGTCATTCCCAGTGAGCTTTGACATGGCCTCTACCGTCTGGTCGTTCATGCCGAGGTTCAGGACTGTATCCATCATGCCGGGCATCGATATCTTCGCTCCCGACCTGACTGATACAAGCAGCGGGTTCTCGCTGTCACCCAGCTTCTTGCCCGTCTTCTCCTCCAGCTCTGCCAGCTTCTTTTCTACCTGGTCAGAAAGTCCGCCGGGCCATTTCTTGCCCTCGTCATAGAAAGCGATGCACGCCTCTGTCGTTATCGTGAATCCCGGCGGCACCGGAAGGCCTATCTTGGTCATCTCGCCCAGATTGGCGCCTTTGCCTCCCAGGAGAGCCTTGTCCTTGGTGTTGCCCTCACCGAAAAAGTATACCCATTTTTTTCCTTCTGTCATGGAAACTACCGTGAAAGATTTTGGATATTAATTGTAGAACTACTATTTAAAGTTAGCGGGGACAGGTGGGACTTATCTCATCTTCCCGTAGCTTCTCATCCTGCGTATCTTGTCCAGATATACCAAGACCGATATCAGTATTATCAGCGCGAGGAAGCTGACCCCTGAACCCGATATCCCTGTGAAAAGCCCTATCAGGCCGCCAACAAGGAAGAAGAAAGCGCTGGTTACTGCATATAGCTTCCTGTCAACCGGCATGACAGCATCTATGAATATTATGAAGCCCACAATGAAAAGGAATATCCTCCCGCCTATGTCCCAAGGCGTGAACAGCGATAGGGACATAAGGCCGCCTGCCATGAATCCCTTTACGCCGCTGATGGCGTTCATTATCGGCGGGTGCTCTATGTCCTCTCTCATATAAACCTCACGCATGCGTGGTCGGGAAGTCAGTAGCCTCCACGTTGAAATGCTCCTTGATCATATTCTTGAAGTCCACCATATAGTCCCTGCACTTGTCAATATACTTCCTCCTGACCCTGTTGAAGTACAGGTAGCTGTACAGGGTCCATATGGGCTTCATTATCGGGCCCCATCCGCCGAACTCCGTTATTACCCTCGCATGGTAGCTCAGGGAGAATTTGCCTTCGTTCCTGGTCTTCCCCTTCTCCCCGTAGAGCTTGAAGACGAAACGCATTATGGTGAACCTGCCCACCTCCTTGTTCACCCACCACCTGGAATAGAATGTTATCGGGTCACCGGTTATGTCCCAGTTTATCCTGTAGTTGTTCACCTTTGACGTGCTGACATGGAAGAACTGCTTGAGGTTGTCGTTCAGGAACTCCGCGACTCCCCACGGGTTCGGGCCGCTATACTTGACCCTGACATACCGGTCAGGTGCTAAGCAGTCGTCCCTTATAACTATCTTTGCCATGGAACACTCCGTCACTTCTTATCGGATGGCCCTTTCATGCTGTCCTTGCCCTCAATCTTCTTGAGCTCTTTCCTCCCGTCGTCGGGCATGTCCGTGTGCAGCTCGCCCCTGAGCTCCTTCAGGAATTCCCTGAGCTGCGCCATGAACATCATCTCAGAGTGCCTGCATTCCTCTGCGTATTCCTCTCTCTTCTTATGGTAGAATATCCTGTGCCAGAAAGTCCTTATCATCTCATAGAACAGGGACCTCTGCCACACGGTATCCTGCGGATACTCGCTTCTCAGCAGGCCCCTCACCTCGAGCTTGGCATGGCCAGTCTTTTCGTTGCCCTCACCATCCAGCCTGAACCTTATGTACAGGTATGAGAACAGGTCCATGTCCTTGTGCAGCCACCATTCAACCTTGAATTTCTCGCCGGTGCTTGTCTTGCCCCAGGAGTAATCGGTCTCCTGTATATCCGAGTCTGTCACCCTGAACACCGACTTCATTAGGTCGTATGCCTTCTTGTAAAGCTTAGGCACATTAGGCCCGACATATCTCAGCGTGATGGAACCGGGCTGCTCCTCGAAGCAGTTGTCTTCCATTGCGAGCTTGGATCTTGCGAAAACCATGTTATACCTCACCGTTTCTCCGACTTATTTATTTATTGTCACCGGATAAATATTAATACATAGTCTTGGCGGCGTTCACGCCTGTGATGGGCCGCCATCGATTCGAGGTGTGGAAATGTTCGGCATATTGGGAATCCTGGTCGGGATATTGATGGTGTTGGCGGGGGGCTTCTTGATATTGTTCTTTCCCAGCACGGGGGACCATCAGCCGCCTCCGTTCGACCTGGTCGGTGTGGTGCTCGGCTTCATACTGCTTATAATAGGCGGCGTGCTCATATTCATAGCATAGTGCATTGGTATCATGACCATAAGAAGGCTGACACCCGAAGAGAAGGAGAAGCTCGAGAAAGA
>QMZP01000121.1 GCA_003663225.1 Candidatus Aenigmatarchaeota archaeon
AGATCTACCCTGCACTTTATCCAAAGTTCTGTGAGGTCAAGTGTTGTCGAGAGTATCACATTTTTTGCTTTGACCTCCATTATCTGCGAGGCTATCTTCTTGACAGCATCTATGTTCTGATATTCCGGCTTCAGGAATATTGTCATGGTAGGGGTTCTTGGCTCCTTTCTGGCATCAAATATCTCAAGAATCCTCGGAAGACCAAGCGTGACTTGGATTCCTGCGGTTCCTGCGAAGTGGTATGTACGCATGGTCATCTGTGTAGCAGGCTCTGAGAGGGACTGTGCAGCAACCACGCCTATGGGCTCCTCTGGATCATATGAGGAGCGCTCGTATAGCTCCCTTACTATCTCCTTTATGGACTCCTGCTTCTTCTCAGGAACCCTGTGCTTCTCGAAATATGATTCCATCTCCTCTCTTGCAGCTTCTGGTATATCCATATTATCACCTTATATGTGCTCCTTCCATCTCACAGTACCCCATTCTGACTTGCTGGGGTCTATGCCATCTTCTCCTGCGATGAATTGTATAATCTGGCCTGCAGAGTTTCTCACACTAGCATCATCATAGACCTTGAGATCCTGCAATGCATTGACCAGCCTTCTCTGCATATAACCGGATTTTCTTGTCCTTAAAGATTTGTCCATAAGTCCTTCTCGGCCGTTCATGATGTTCCAGAAGAGTTCAAATGGGTTGAGACCATGCTTGAAACCTACCCTTACGAATCCGCGGGATGCAGGAGACAGGTCACCGGGCCATATATGCGGAAGGGTCCTGTTGAGGTAACCTCTCTTTATTCTCTTGCCCAGTATGGTCTCCTGTCCGACAACGGCAGCCATCTGGCTTGTGTTGACGACAGAACCCTTTGCCCCTGACTCGTACATAACCTTGATGTCGTTGTATGGCATGTTTTCGGTAACTATGTCAGACACTCTGCTTACTCCTGATGCCAATGCATTGAGTATCTGGGCCTCAAGGGACTCCTTGGGGGTCATGCCCGGCAGAATCTTGAGTTCACCACTGTTGAACTGTTCTATAAGGTCGTTTGATTCCTGTTCTGCCTTTTCTATCTCCTTCTTAATTCTATTATCTACTTCAGGAGAGAGGTCAAGGTCAGATGTTCCGAGGGAGAAACCCCTTCTCATTATGAAGGCTGTGCCTATTCTTCCAAGAGTGTCTATGAATACTCTTACAGTTTCGGGATCGCTCATCCTTATCAGCTTGTTAATAAGTTTACCCTTCATTGCACCTATTGCAGCAGCATCTATTCTTCCCTTCAGGACCTTGCCGTTCTTTATGCTCACCCATCCGTCATGGGGGCAGTTATCCTTATCACATTCATCACAATTCTTGCAGCAGTTTGCCTTGAATTCGATGTTTATATTATCCGGAAGGAGTAGACTTACTATTTCCTTGCCTGCTATGGCATCTTTATCAGGGAGGTCAATATCAATTCCAGCATCAGCAAAGAGTTGTGAAGCCTCTTCCCTGCTCAGAACAGTATCAGGATGTGTAAGAAGGTATACTCCTGATATCTGGTCAAGATCGAGTCCTATAACAGGGCCTCCGAATTTGGGAGAGATTATGTTCCTATGCACCTCCATAAGGTATGCGGCTTCTGTCCTTGCCTCCTCGTTCTGCAGTGCATGGAGATTCATCTCGTCGCCATCAAAATCTGCATTGTATGGGGGACACACCGAAGGGTTTATCCTGAATGTCTTATAGGGCATAACCTTTACCCTGTGGGCCATTATAGACATCCTGTGAAGGCTCGGCTGTCTGTTGAAAAGGACTATATCACCATCCATGAGTTGTCGCTCTACAACCCATTCAGGTCCAATTGCCTCCAGAACATCTTTCTTGTTGTTCTCTGTCACTTTTATCCTTCTTCCGTCAGGTCTTACAACATAGTTCACCCTGTTCTGCTTGAACAGCTCTTTTATGTATTTCTCATTATCACTGGTGACATTCTCAGGTATTGTAAGTTCCTCTGCAACCATTACTGGAACGCCAACCTTGTTTATGGACAACCTTGGGTCTGGAGATATAACGGTTCTCGATGAAAAGTTAACGCGCTTTCCAAGGAGGTTGCCCCTTATCCTTCCCTCCTTTGCTTTTAGTCTCTGTATAAGGCCTTTGAGTGGCCTGCCTGAACGGTGCCTTGCCAGAGGAACACCGGTGAGCTCGTTATCAAAATATGTTGAGATGTGATACTGCACGAGCTCCCAGAGATCGTTGAGAATGAATTCAGGTGCACCTATGTCAATATTCTCTTTGAGCGACTGGTTTATTCTGACTATATCCACGAGCTTATGGGTGAGATCATCCTCTGACCTCTCGCCTCCCTCAAGCGTTATGCTTGGCCTCATGGTTACCGGAGGTATAGGGAATAGTGTAAGTATGAGGCACTCCGGACGGCCTCCTCTGAAGCTTATTCTCTTGAGGTCCTTGTCAGGTATCTTCTCGAACCTCTCCCTTATTGTAAGCGGATCGAGTTCTGTCTTGTCCTCGTAGTATGTGTAGGGCTTCACAAAGCTTATTTTCTTCTGCGGCTTGTTGCAGTGCGGACATTTGCTTGGCACGGTTGCCGCAAGCTTCTTCTCTTCAGAGCCGTCGGGTGGAACTATGAGAATTCTGTTACATGACCTGCAAGTGTATTTGAGTAACTGGTATATTGTCTTGGTGTAGAGGACATTTATCACAGGCTTGGCGAGCTCCAGATATCCGAAATGGCCGTTGCACTCACCTATGCCTCCTCCGCATGTCCTGCAGTGCAGACCCGGGTCTATGACACCGAGTCTCGGGTCCATGACCCCTCCTTCGACAGGATAGCCGTCCGCATCATAAAGATCAGAGCTAACTACTCTTACCCTTGCCAGAGAGCGTATGGTCTCCGGAGAGAGCAAACCGAATGCTATCCTCTTTATTCTGTGCATCATATCTCCTCTGTTCCTATAGTCGGTGATATTCCCATGGATTTTATCTCATCGAGCATGAGCTTGAACGCATAGGATGTTTCTACCCACACTACCTCACTATCCTTGCATACGGCACAATAACTCCTGTTCTTGATGGTATCGTGTATCGCGATAAAACCGCATTTGTTGCATATTGGGACCATGGCTTTGTCCGAGTCAAACCTCTCCTTTAGGGCGAGGGCTGCACCATGACCCACGAGGCACTGCTGCTCCATCTCACCAAGCCTCAAACCACCTCTCTTGGCACGCCCCTCTGTGGGCTGTTTTGTAAGAAGTGTTACCGGTCCCCTTGACCTGGCATGTATCTTATCCGTAACCATGTGGTCGAGCTTTAGGTAATATGACAATCCAGTAAATATCAGAACATCGTATTTCTTTCCTGTCTTACCGTCATATAAGGTCTGTTTGCCGTCATCCCTGAAACCTGCCTTCTTAAGTAGCTTTCTTATTTCAGGCTCTTTCATGTGATTAAATGCAGAAGAGTCTATACGTTTTCCTGTAAGTGATGCGGTCTTGCC
>QMZP01000122.1 GCA_003663225.1 Candidatus Aenigmatarchaeota archaeon
GCCTGACAGGTTCAGGCACATCGCGCTGGGGCAGTCCACGGGCGGCTCCATATCATGCCCGGCATCATTCTGCGGGGTGGTCGGCCTCACGCCCACGTACGGTCTTGTCAGCAGGTACGGGCTCATCGATTATGCCAACTCCCTCGACAAGATAGGGCCCATAGCCAAGGACACCAGGGATGCCGCCTTAATGCTTTCTGTTATAGCCGGCCACGACCCAAGGGACCAGACGACTATAAAAGCCAAATCACAGGACTACACGAAACACGTGGACCGGGCGGTCAAGGGAATGAAGATAGCCGTACCACAGGAATATTTCGGCGACGGTGTGGACGAAGAGGTCAAGACCAAGGTATGGGATGCCATAAAGGAGCTCGAAACCATAGGTGCTACATACACTAAGGTATCCCTTCCTTCAACGAAGCATGCATTGTCAGCATACTACATAATAGCCACAGCAGAAGCCAGCACCAACCTTGCGAGGTATTGCGGCATGCGTTACGGAGCATCGGAACCCATAGAGGGGGACGAACATTTCAACGACTATTTCTCCAGGGTTAGGGAGAAGTACTTTGGCAAGGAAGCCAAGAGGAGGCTGCTCCTCGGGACGTTCGCCAGGATGGCCGGCTACAGGGATGCATATTACCTCAAGGCGATGAAGATAAGGACTATCATCATCAACGAGTTCAAATCGGTGTTCAAGAAGCATGATATTATAGCTGCGCCCACCATGCCCATAGTGGCGCCCAAGATAAAGGAGATAAAGAATATGAGCCCGCTGCAGCAGTACATGATGGACGTGCTGACAGTGGCCCCAAACATGGCGGGCATACCCATGCTATCGGTGCCGTGCGGAAAAGCCAGAGGCATGCCAGTGGGTCTGCACCTAATGGGAGACCATCTGCAGGAAGGGAAGCTCATAAGGGCGGGGTCGGCGTTCAATGACAAGAGGTGAGCATGATGCCATTGGATTATGCACCGGGAAAGGTGGTGGAAGAGTTCGACGCGAAGAAGGAAGGGAAGCGAATCCATGTGGTGCTAAGGTATCCCAGCATGTCAGACCTTGACGGGGCATTGGGTTACATAAACGCTGTCATGAAGGAAACGGAGTTCCTGCGGCACAACAGGGAGCTTAGCAGGGAGGAAGAGAAGGAATGGCTGGAAGGAACGATAAAGGGAATGAAAGATAATAACAAGGTGGCCATATTTGTTGAGGTGAACGGGAGGATAGTGGGCTCAGGGACCGTGGAGAAAAGTTTCGGGGCCAGCGCCCATGTGGGCACACTCGGCATATCTCTGCTGGACAGGTACACCGGTCTGGGCATAGGGACTAGATACATGAAAACGCTCATGGAGAAGGCCAAGGACATGGGAGTGGAGGTCGTGAAGCTGTCCCATTACGAAAGCAATGACAGGGCCAGGCATGTCTACGAGAAGCTGGGCTTCAAGCCAGTAGGCACGATGCCCAGAGCAAGGAAGGATAAAGACGGGTCTTACCAGGGGGAGACCATAATGTACAGGATGCTGGAGTGATTACATGGAAAAGGGGATAATGATAGGGCTTGAGACGCATGTGCAGTTGAACACGAAGAGCAAGATATTCTGCGGATGCGCCAACCCTGTGAACATGAAGGAAGAAGCGAAACCAAACACGCTGACATGCGATACGTGCCTGGGCCATCCCGGCACAAAGCCAAGGACCAACAAGGCGGTAGTCGATATGGCTATCAAGGTAGCACTTGCTATGGGCTGCAAGATAGCAAAAGAGACATACTTCTCGAGGAAGACATACTTCTATCCTGATATGAACAAGAACTTCCAGGTCACACAGTACGAGATACCCATAGCCAATAACGGCCACATCGAGGTCGGCGGCAAGAATATAAGGATAAAGAGGGTCCATATGGAGGAAGACCCCGCCAAGCTCATCCACATGCCAGGCGGGAACGGGGTTCTGGTCGATTACAACAGGGCGGGCATACCGCTGCTGGAGATAGTCACAGAGCCTGACTTCAGGAGCCCTGAAGATGCAAGGGCTTACCTCCAGAAGCTGGAGAACATGCTTGAATACCTGGGCATATACGACTCTGCCAGCTCTGCTGTGATGAAATCGGACGCCAACATATCGCTATCAGGCGGAGCGAGGATAGAGGTGAAGAACATCACAGGAACCAAGGACATAGAAAAGGCGCTCAAGTATGAGTTCGTCAGGCAGAGCAGCATGATAAAGCGCGGGGTTGCGGTGAAGAGGGAGACCAGGATGTGGGACCCTGCATTGGGTACCACACGGCACATGAGGGGCAAGGAGGAGGAAGCGGAATACGGATACATATTCGAGCCGGACCTGTCAGTCATAGAGGTCGGCAAGCCAATGATAGACGGTATAAGGAAGAGCCTGCCCGAGCTGCCTGACCAGAAGTTTGCTCGCTTCGTTAAGGACTTCAAGCTTCCGCAGAAAGTGGCAGAGAGCATAATATCCGAGGTGGATCTGGCAGACCTGTTCGAGGACATAGCGAGCAAGGTCAGTCCCAAGGTAGCAGGCACCTGGATAGCTGGCTATCTCAAAAAGACACTCAACTGGCATGGTATAAGGTTCAGGGAAGCAGGCATCGAGAAGGGATGGATAACCGGCCTTCTGAGGATGTTCGAGAGGGGGGACATAACGGACAGGAACGCAGAGATGGCAATACGCTACATGGTAGAGGAGAAACAGCCGCCCGAGAAGATAGTAAAGAAGCACAAGCTGGGCAAGGCAGAGCTCGACCTGACGGGCATAGTAGCTAAGGTAATGAAGGCAAACAACAAGGCTGTAAAGGATTACAAAGCAGGCGAGGAAAAGAGCCTGCACTTCCTGGTAGGGCAGTGCATGCGCGAGACCAGAGGCCAAGCTGACGCGAACGAAATAAAGAAGGCCATAATCAGGGCGCTCAAGGATTTTAAGTGATTGGGCAATATATTAAACATGCACAAGCAAGCACTTGTTTTGTCCGCTTTTGCGCTATTTGTTGTCATACTCGTAAGTGGCTGCACACAGGAAGCGCCGCCGATGAACGAGACCAGCGGGAGACAGGCAAAGCTCAGCGTAGAGCCGGAATTCATTGCGGGGAACGGGACAGTCACTGTAAGGATTACACCCACGCGCGATAATGTTCTTTCAGGCCATGTATCCATTTTCCTGGAGGATGTGCCGGAAAATGCGCGCATAGCATACGTCGCATTTTACAGACCGTCCACAGGAAACATGCTTGATGCCCTGAACCACCCGGACACCGTGCTGGAGGAACTGCAGCCATTCAACAACTGGGAGACATTCATAGACACCACAAAAATGGAAGACGGGATATACAAGCTTGGCGTGGCCATGGCAGACGAGCGGCTCATGGAAGAAGGCCCGTGGATAGGCTGGCTAGAAACCGAAGTTGTAATTTCTAACAGTGGCTAAAGTCTGCCGCGCTGGCTGCAGGGACTATCATTAAAGCCAAGAATAAAGAC
>QMZP01000123.1 GCA_003663225.1 Candidatus Aenigmatarchaeota archaeon
GCTCTGGCTGAACGGCCCGACCATCAGGCCATCCGCATCACCCGTGGTCGTGCAGTTCATGGGTATCTGGTACGCACCAACACTGTATGGCAGAAGCAGTATAACGAAGGAACAGAGAATCAACAATGCCCTTTTCATATATTATAATTGCACTATGCACTTAAAAAATACATATGACGTACCTTCATACTGCTGACCTTTCAAGGTATTCAGACATGAACAGCGCCAGGTTACTGTCCTTGGAGCATGACCTCAATATGGCGTCATCCTCCACTAGCCGGAATCCTCTGGCAACCGATTCCGCTACATGGGACGCTATGCCCTTTGCCTTCAGGTCCTTTAGCGGGTCGGACAGGCTGTCCCTGAGCTTCTCAACCGCATCAAGCCACTCCCTCTTCACCTCTGCCACGAGCCTGTCATCCTCCACCCAGACCTTGCCCAGCTTCTGGTACTTCTTCCTGAACTCGGCTGCCCTCGGCCTTATGAAGACAGGCGGGCCCGTGACCTTGCGTATCCTCGGCAGCTTCCATACACCGAGCTCAAGCATGATATAGGAGCTCAGGCCCTTCGCGGGCTCGCCCACCCCGCTGAAGTCAGAATGGACCGCCCAGTCGAGCACCAGGAAGTCGTACTCTAGCATTATATCCTTCAGCCTCTTGGCTGTCCTCCGCAGCTGGGGCCACAGGACGTCGTCTATCACATCAGGCCTCTGGAACTTTACCATTATGAACTTGCTTCCCCTGGACAACATGGTCTTCCTAATCTTATTCAGGTCGGCCTTCCTGGGCGCGGGGAAGAAGAAGCCGATGGATGGCTTCTTCATGAAGCTCTCGCATGCAAGTATGAACCTTGCGAAGTTGGCAGGGGAGAATGCCGCTGCCACGTTCCTGTTCCTGTCCACGGGGTCTATCACTACCATGGGCTGACCCTCGAACTTCTTCTTCAGGCCATCGGGGAGCTTTCCTTTGTGGTGGTTCTGCACGTCGATAAATACCTTCCCAGGCTCCCAGCCGGCAGCCTCCCTCACCAGGGCCTCGAACGAGCCATACCTCACGATGAGCAGCTCGCACAGGTAGCCTGAGAATCCCTGAACGCGCGTATCTGAGCCGTAGACACCCAGCGCCTTGGCGAACCGCTTGAGCAGCCTCACCTCACCGGACAGCTTCTTGCTCAGGTTCCTGGATATCCACCTGTTGTGGAACGGCGTCCTGTCCACCGCCGACTTTATTTTCTCGGCTCATTTCAGCTTGTAGCACGGGACTATGTCTATGTCAAACCCGCCTGCCTTTGCCCTCACATAGGGATGCTCGGCATATGCTATGGTATGCACGCCACCCAGCCTCTTCACTATTTCCTTGCCCGCATTGAGGCCCGTCCTCTCGAGCTGGTCCCTGGTTTTGCCCTCCGGGAACAGGATGAATATCTCGAACTCCTTTTTGTCAGGCATCCACGTATCACGTATGAAAGAGCCGGCGAGGGTGTAGCCGAGCCCAAGGGGCTTGATGACATCCCTGGTGACAGCGACAGCCTCGTCTATCACCTTCTGCATCTCCTTCCTTTCCTTGGCTGTCGGCGTCACCTTCCGCTTCGCTGCAGCCAGAACCTGCCTGACGGTAGGCATGTGTTATATTTGTGGTGACTCTAAATAAAGGAAATTCAGGTCAAGTTTAATAAGCAAAAACACAAGAATAAACCGTGAGTTCTATGCCGCGCGGGATTGGGGGGATACGGCTGCACAAACACATCGACTACAGGAAGAGCGTCATGTCCATAGCCACCCAGCAGGAGCTCCTCACGCACGTGACAGAGGGGGATAAGGCATCCGACGTCCTGTCTGTGATGCTCAAGAAGGGGCGCAGGCGGCTTCCGGTGCTGAGCAAACGGTCATACTTCAGGGGTATGATAACGACCACCGACATGCTCGACTTCCTTGGAGCAGGTCCCAAGAGTGCCGAGTTCAGGAAGGGCAACAAGGGGCTGAACACCCCGGTCGAGAAGGTCATGGAGACGTGGATACACGCGCTTGACATGAACCAGCACATAGGCAAGGCCATAGAGTTCATGCGCAACCAGCGCGTGGGCGGGCTGCCGGTGCTGCACAGGAAGAAGCTGGTGGGCTTCGTCTCAGAGAGGGATATAATCAACAACATGAAGGGTAGGCTGAGGACCAGTGTCAGCGAGCTCATGATTACCAAGCCCTTCACCATAAAGGAGAAGTACCCCATATTCGACGTTGCCAAGATGATGGTCCACGGGCCCTACAGGAGGCTGCCGGTCGTGAGGGAGGGCATACTGGTCGGAATAGTTACCCCGTATGACCTACTCAAGCATTTCAATTCCAAGAGGAAGCTCAGGGACATAAGCAAATCAAGGGAGCCCGTAAGCAAGGCCATGAATCCCAACGTCGTCTACGTCAAGTCAAGGAGCAGCATTAAGGACGCCATAAGCATCATGAAGAAGCACAGAGTTGGGGGCGTGCCCGTCGTGGAGGGCGACGAGATGGACATAGTGGGGATACTCACTGAAAGGGATATAATAGATGTTCTGGAATAGGCGCAACTCGCTGGAGAATGCCAGAAGGAAGGACTGCTTCGGGTCAGAGTGGGAAAGAGAAAGATTTATAAAGACAATCAGGGAACTTAAAGAAAGAGCAGTCATAGTCGAGGGCAAAAAAGATGCAATTGCACTGAGAAAGCTCGGACTTCACAAGATAATCCCACTCAATAACACGCCGCTGGCGCGTTTCGCAGAGCGCATCGCTGAATCAGGCGAGCGCGAGGTCATAATCCTTACAGACTTCGACAAGGAGGGAAGGAAGCTTGAAGGCAAGCTCGATACCCTCCTAAAGAGCTATAAGGTAAAGACAAACAAACGGCTCAGGCGTGTTCTGATGGGGTTCGGAAGGAACTGCATCGAGGATTTCGGCAACGTCACAGTGTGAGTTGCCTGTCCGATAAAAAAGAGTAATGCTTCAGCCATGCCATGGCGAAGCTTACCGGAGGTGTGAAAATGGCAAAACTGGCTCCAACATCAACGAAGTATCTCATAAAGGCAAAGATAAAGGCAAACGGAGTTATAGAGAAACCCGACGTGATCGGGGCAGTATTCGGGCAGACAGAAGGTCTGCTCGGTTCAGACCTTGACCTCAGAGAGCTGCAGCGAAGCGGAAGGATAGGCAGGATAGAGGTCGAGATAAAGTCAGAGGAGGGGAGTTCTGAAGGCGTCATAACGATACCAAGCTCTCTTGACGCAGCAGAGACCGCGATGATAGCCGCGACGCTTGAGACTATAGACAGAGTAGGCCCGTGCAAGGCCGAGATAGAGCTCAAGTCTGTCGAGGATATGAGGTCAGAGAAGAGGAAGTACGTGGTGGACAAGGCAAAGGACATACTAAAGGGGCTGCATGATTCAGGAGTGCCTGACAGCAACGTCATCTCAGAGGAGATAAAGGAAGCAGTCAGGACCCAGGAGATAAGCTCCTATCAGGGA
>QMZP01000124.1 GCA_003663225.1 Candidatus Aenigmatarchaeota archaeon
ACACGGGATGGCATGGCTTGCCGTGCACACCCTTGACGGTGCAGGTCTTATAATGGCCGGCCGTTTCCATTACCGGGTGGTCGTGGAAGCTGGTGGCCGAGGGTTCGATCCCCTCCGAGCCCAATAGAACATGGATGCATAAACCTTTTAAATACCATCTTACATATAATTTACACCGCAAGATGCGTGATAATATCCTAGGGCAAGGGAAGAACATGACAAACGGAACGGGACAATTCGGTGGTCAGCCTATCCTGATACTCCCGGAAGGGACGCTCAGGAGCAAGGGCAAGGACGCGCAGTCGAATAACATAGCCGCAGCCAGGATGGTTGCAGACACTGTAAGGACCACCCTCGGGCCCAAGGGCATGGACAAGATGCTCGTTGATTCTATAGGGGACGTCGTGATAACGAACGATGGCGCCACAATACTCGATGAGATGCAGATTGAGCACCCTGCTGCGAAGATGATGGTTGAGATTGCTAAGACCCAAGACGAGGAGGTAGGCGATGGCACAACCACTGCAGTAGTGCTTGCAGGCGAGCTGCTCAAGAAAGCCGGTGAGCTGCTTGAGCAGGACATACATCCGACGGTCATAACCAAGGGATTCAGGCTTGCGAAGTTCAAGGCGCTTGATTTCCTGAATGAGATTGCCTTGGAGATAAACGAGAAGGACACCAAGACGCTGGAGCAGATAGCGAGCACGGCAATAACAGGCAAGTCCGCCGAGAAGGCATCCAAGGAGCTCTCGTCACTCGCCGTCCAGGCGGTCAAAAAGGTGCTTGAAACCAAAGAGGGGAAGGCCAGAGTTGACACCGGGAACATAAAGATGGAGAAGAAGGCTGGCGCCTCCATGAACGACACGAAGCTCATAGAAGGCATAGTCATAGACAAGGAGGTCGTGCATTCAGGCATGCCCAAGAGGATAGAGAATGCGAAGATAGCGTTGATAGACTCTGCACTCGAGGTGAAGGAGCTTGAATCGGACGCCAAGATAAGCATAAACTCGCCTGAGAAAATGCAGGCATTCCTTGACGAAGAAGAAAAGATGATAAGGGGAATGGTTAAGAAGATATCCGACAGCGGTGCAAACGTCGTGTTCTGCCAGAAGGGGATAGACGACACTGCGCAGCATTACATGTCCAAGATGGACATACTCGCCGCGAGGAGGGTGAAGAAGTCTGATATGGAAGCCCTTATGAAGGCGACTGGTGCCAAGATAGTGAGCAATCTCAAGGAACTCAGCAAGGATGACCTCGGAAATGCCGGTCTTGTGGAAGAGCGCAAGATATCCGGGGACGAAATGATTTTCGTTGAGGAATGCGACGAGCCGAAGGCCGTAACCATACTGATACGCGGAGGCACGGAGCACGTCGTGGACGAGGTTGGGCGCGCGATGGAGGACGCCATAAAGGGCATAGCATCAGCGCTTGAGCTCGGCAAGATAGTCCCGGGAGGCGGCGCATCAGAGATATCCGTAGCAAAGGAGATAAGGAAATACGCCGGCTCGTTCAAGGGCAGGGAGCAGCTGGCAGTGAATGCATTTGCTGACTCCATGGAGGTCATACCCAGAAGCCTGGCTGAGAACTCGGGTCTCGACCCCATAGACAAGATAGCCAACATGAGGTCACAGCATGATAACGAAAAAAACAGGAACTTCGGCCTTGATGTCTTCACAGGAAACATTGATGACATGGTGAAGGCGGGGGTTGTTGAGCCGCTGAAGATAAAGCTGCAGGCCATCCAGTCAGCAGCAGAAGCCGCTGAGATGATACTCCGTATAGATGACATGATATCCGCCGGAAGCAAGGAAGGCGGAGCTGGTGGCCCGCCGATGCCGCCTGGTGGCGGAGCGGGCATGCCGGAATACTGACGCCTGCTTTTTTTGTGGCCTCTTGAAAGCGGTTGTATTATTTATAAGGGAGTCGCAACAATAATATTACATGGACGACGAGGAATATGAAGTAATACCAACATCTCCCATAAGGCGGCTGGAGAAAAGGCTTTCCAAGATAGAATCGTCTTCCTCATCTTCCGAGGTCAACAGGCTCATAGAGCAGATAGTGGAGCTGATAAAATCCAACCAGAGGGTTATTGATGACGTCATCAAGGCGGACGCCGAATTGAGGGACGAAGTATCGAAGGTCCCTAACAAGATAGATGCTTTGATTTCCAAGATGGACGAGTTCCTGGAAATGCTGAGGGCTTCTGCCACTGAGGACACTGTTTCTGAGGTGTCGAAAGAAGCCATGGGACCACTTGTCAAGAAGATGGAAGAGATGATTGATGCTACAAAGAAGAGCTCTGAAATAAGCCAGGCCTCATTAGCGAGCCTGGAGACCATAGACAAGAGGCTCAAGAGGCTTTACCTGCAATCTGCAGGCTCAGGCTTATATAGAGCGCGAACGGGCAACACAAATCTATAAAAGTGGACAAACGAATTAAGTAATAACGGGGGGACGGAATGGACAATTACATGACAATGCAGGTATTCACTGTGGCCGTAGCAGCTGTGCTGCTTGTCACGTTCTACATGCTTGCGGCAGGGGCTCTCGCTTCCGGCATCAACATAATAACACCGCTTTTGCTGATAATACTGTCAGTGATATGCCTTGCTATACTCTCGATGCTGAACAAGATAGCGTTGAAGATGAAAGCATGATGTTCATTAAGTCATGAGGGTCTGACCGCTTGGAATGACTAAACAGGCGGTCTTTCCTTTTCAGGCTTGATAAAGATTAGGAGGGTGAAAGATGAAAAAGGGAATAACGCCAATAATCTCCATAATAGTGCTATTGCTGATTACAGTGGCACTTGCCGGAGTGGCCTGGACATACTTGAGCAATTACCTCAATACCCAGATAGCAAGCAGCTTCACGATAGTCCCGGGAAGCCCGACTTGCGTCGATGTGGGTGGTGACAACCAGATAACAGTGGTCGTGCAGAACACGGGAACCACATCGCTTGGGAAAGCCAGCTTTGTCCAGGCACAGGTTGACGGAACAGACGTGAGCGGAGACCTTTCAGACACCGGCATTGATCCAAATAGTGCAGGGCCCATACTGAGCGGATACGACTGCGGCAACACAGGTGCAGGCGGTTGCGATCATGGTTCGCATACAGTCATACTATCCACGGCTTCCGGTACTGCGCAAAGGTCAGTTGTTTGCCCGTAAACCGGGCATCACCTTTCTTTTTTATTTTTGGATTTTCTTAGTCCTTTAGTTTTTGAAAAACCAGGCCTGACTATGGCAATATTATTTATAAGCCATGATAATAATGTATTATGGAGGGTGAAAGATGAAAAGGGGAATAACGCCCATAATCTCCATAATAGTCCTGCTCCTCATTGCTGTAGCTCTCTCAGGCGTTGCATGGACATACCTGAGCGGTTACCTCAATACCCAGATAGCAAGCAGCTTCACGGTAGTCCCGGGAAGCCCGACTTGCGTAAACGTGGGCGGCGACAACCAGATAA
>QMZP01000125.1 GCA_003663225.1 Candidatus Aenigmatarchaeota archaeon
CCGGTTTCCTTGTGAAGCTGGACACCAACGGATCCAACCCGAGGATGGTCAAGGATGTCATAGACAGGAAGCTGGTCGATTTCATATCAATGGATATCAAGGCACCCATAGACAAGTATGCGGAGGTTGCCAACGCGCCTGTAGACATCAGGAAGATAGAGGAGAGCATAAACACCATACGCGGGAGCGGTATCGAGTACGAGTTCAGGACGACTGTCCTTCCGAAGCTGCTTTCGGAGGAGGATATGCTGAAGATAGGCAAGTGGCTCGAAGGCAGCAGGTCATATGCCATACAACAGTTCAGGCCAATCAACACGCTTGACCCGTCATACAAGCAGGAGAAGCCGTATCCAAGAGAAGAGCTGGAAAGGTTTAAGAAACTTCTAGAACCATATTTTGACAAGGTCGAGTTAAGATGAAGATAATACTGGCTTCAAGGTCTCCGCGCAGGAGGAGGCTCCTGAGGGATATGGGGATCAATTTCAAGGTCGTCCCGAGCGATGCTGACGAGAGCAAAGTCGATTCCGACGTACCCAGGGACATGGTCAGGAAGCTTGCCATGCTCAAGGCCGCCACCGTGGCGAACGGCATGCGCGAGCATGCACTGGTTATAGGCGCTGACACCGTTGTGGTGATAGACAACGAGATAATAGGCAAGCCGGGAGGCAAGCGGTCTGCCAAGGAGACCCTTTCAAGGCTTTCCGGCAGGGAGCATTATGTTTATACCGGCATATGCGTCATAAACACGAAAACTGGCAATGTCTATACAGACGTCCAGAAGACGAAAGTCCAGTTCAGGGAGCTGAGCGGGAGGGAGATAAACAGGTGTCTTGAGATGGACCACACGCTGGACGGTGCGGGCTCCTATATGATACAGGACCAGCCCTTCCTCATAAAGAGCATAGAAGGCTCGTTCTCAAACGTCGTTGGGCTGCCGATGGAGAAGCTAGTACCGATTTTAAGGGAGAACGGGGCTGACATATAATCTACAAACGACGAAACCCCCTCAGCAGATTTATAAGGGGGGCCAGAGAATCATTAAGAAAGAAAAGGAGTGACAACATGCCAAAGCCAGTAGTAGACAAGAAGAAATGCACGGGTTGCGGAACATGCGTCAACGTCTGCCCTGTAAATGTCTTCGAGCTGAAGGACGGAAAGTCAAACGTGGTCAGGCCTGAAGAATGCATAGGATGCAAGGCGTGCGAGAATTCCTGCCCCGCACAAGCCATAGTGGTGAAGGATTAGCAGGCGCTTTCTATTATTTAGCGGACAGCCGTAGGTTCACCATTGAAACCCATTGTTATATATACCTACATACCACTTTAGTGATAGTATGGCAGGCAAAATAACAAAGGACATGGCACTCAGGGAGTTGGTGGTGAAATACCCTCAGGCAGCGGAGATAATGATGAAGAGCGGTCTGCATTGCATAGGATGTCACATGGCTGCTATGGAGACCGTAGAGCAAGGTGCCAAGGCCCACGGCATGTCCGACAGGGACATAGAGAAGATGATAAAAGAGATGAATGAAGCGGTTTCTAAGGACTGACAATTAACATAACGTTAACTTTATAAGCAGCTGCTGCTATAGTTAACCATGAAAGGATACATGCCGCAACAGGTCGAGCTCTGGTATGTAATACCCGCGATAAGGAAGGAGTTCGCGAAGGTAATGATAAGCAAGGGCATGACACAGAAGCAGGCTGCGGAAAGGCTGGGCATCACAGAAGCCGCTGTTTCCCAGTACATGAAGAACAAAAGAGCAAGTGACGTGGATTTTGACAATAGGATGAAATCAGAGATAGACGCTTCTGTGAACCACATACTGGCAGGCAGCAGCGTGATGAAGGAGATGCAGAACGTATGCAAGCTGGCCAAGAAGAGGGGCATAGTATGCAGGATATCCAAAAAGCTGGGATATGCCCCAAAGGGGTGCAAGGAGTGCTTCGGGTGATGGCATGAGAAGGATATACATGGACCACGCAGCTACAACGCCCGTAGATGCCGAAGTGTTGAAGGCAATGAGACCATATTTCTCAGAGAAGTTTGGAAACGCATCATCGCTGCATGGGTTCGGCCAGGAGGCAAGAAAGGCGCTTGAAAACAGCAGGATAACGATATCCGGGGTCATAGGCGCACAGCCGGATGAGATGGTCTTCACTTCAGGGGGTACCGAGTCTGACAACCTCGCCATAAGAGGGGTAGCCATGTCAAAGGGCAGGGGCCATATAATAACCAGCAGGATAGAGCACCATGCCGTGCTGCACACATGCCAGCAGCTGGAGAAGGCGGGCTTCGGTGTGACGTACCTCCCCGTTGACAGGAACGGGTTTGTAAGCCCGTTGGACGTGGAGAATGCCATAAGGAAGGATACCATACTGGCTACCATAATGCATGCCAACAACGAGATAGGGACAATAGAGCCTATCGGGGAGATAGGCAGAATATGCAGGGACAACGGTGTGCTGTTTCATACGGATGCCGTGCAGAGCTTCGGCAAGGTCCCCATAGACGTGAACAAGATGAATATAGATATGCTGTCAGCATCCGCGCACAAGCTGTATGGCCCCAAGGGCGTCGGTGCCCTTTACGTGCGCAGCGGCATAGATATTGTGCCGCAGAATACCGGAGGCGGACATGAGAAGGGCAAAAGGAGCGGGACAGAGAACGTCGCCGGCATAGTGGGATTCGCAAAGGCCGCTTTGTTGGCAGCAGAACACATGGAAAAACGGGCATCCCACGAGAAGCGGCTCAGGGGCATGCTCATAAAGGGCCTCAAGGAAATACCGAACACGTGGCTCAACGGACACCCGGAGAAGAGGCTGCCCAACAACGTGAACGTATGCTTCAGCGGCATCGAGGGCGAGTCACTCATAATCCACATGGACATGAAGGGGATAGCAGCGTCAACGGGCAGCGCATGCTCATCAAAGAGCCTCGAGCCCAGCCACGTTCTGGTGGCCATAGGGCTGAAGCACAAAGACGCGCACGGTTCGCTCAGGCTGTCCCTGGGCAAGGAAAACACCATGGATGACGTGAGATATGTGACAGAGGCCGTGCCCGGCATAGTGGAGAACCTGAGGAAGATAAGCCCGTTCGGGAGGTCATGATATGATAATAGTGAGCGGTTGTCTCATAGGCCAAAAATGCAGGTATGACGGGAATGCGGCAGATGACATACCGGAGCTGAAGGAGATGGCAGAGAGGGGTGAGGCCATCCCGGTATGCCCGGAGCAGTTGGGCGACCTGGCCACGCCAAGGCCGCCGCAGGAGATTGTGGGAGGGGACGGGAAATCCGTGCTCTCAGGCAGTGCAAAGGTCATGAACAAAGAAGGGGATGATGTGACTGACAGCTTCATAAGAGGTGCCAGTGAC
>QMZP01000126.1 GCA_003663225.1 Candidatus Aenigmatarchaeota archaeon
CTATAACAGCCAGTGCACGACGAACGCCGGCAGCCGTTCAACCGGTAGCCGCAGCACTTGACCAAGTTAGAGTCCCTGCTCGACAGGCCACCGACCAATTTGAAGAACTCAGCCGAATGCTGGGGCAGGCTTCAAGCTCCTTCCGGCGGTCGGCCCGCACTATCATAACTGGTATTGAAAGCTTGGACGTCCTCTCGATTCGCCTTGACCGGGCCTCCATGATGATGTGGCGCTTCACTATGGCCGTCATCCCCTTCCGGATGCTGGCTTTCTATTTGGGTGCTTTCACAGGGGGTCTTGCAGGGTATGTTCGTCAGATTGTGATGGCCGCCGGGCAGCTTGAAACGGCCCGCAAAGCTTTTGAGGCTGCTACCGGTTCAATACAGGAAGCCAATGAAATCATTGAATACGTCCGGCAGCAAGCACCGAAAATCCGCTACACACTTGCACAAATCATTGAAGCTGCACGTATCCTTACAGTTGCTGGTTATGACGTAAAAGAACTCCTCATGCCGATGGCCGACTTGGCTGCCGGTATCAACCAAGCCGGTGTAGACATAGCCTCAGCGGCTCGTGCATTCGTGGACGCCATGCATGGCGAATTCCGGCGCTTGAAGAATACATTCGACATCACGAAGCAGGAAGTCTTGAAGTTTGCAGAAGGTGCTATTGATGCCCAAGGGCGGGTTGTTGATAAGGCCAAGCTTCAATACGGCATTCTGATGGCTATCCAGGAGAAGTATGGTGGGGCCAATCGGGCCGCTATGGAGTCAATCGCCGGTGCCTGGGCCAACTTCTCAGATAGCATGACGAGGCTTGCTCAAGCTGCCGGTCAGAACTTGGTGCCCTTCTTCGTCAAACTTTTGAACACTGCAGGCCGTTTCCTGAATGTGCTTGAAAGACTGGCCCAGACGCCGTTCACACGAGCCCTCATAACTTGGGTTCCGCTTATCGGTGCATTAACCACAGGTCTTGGGACACTGCTCGCCTTAATGTCCATGCTGGCTATCCACTTGCAGGGTATAACTGCAATGTATCGTGCTTGGTTGCACACGGGCCAAGAAGCCGAACTCAACCTCATCCGTGCCCACAATCAGCTCCAGCAGGCCGAGGCAGAACTTGCTGCCATCCAGACGGCACGAATGACGGAATACTTGCCGCTGCTTCGTCTGCAGCTTGAGATGCAGCGAGAACAATTGCGGCTGAATGAATTGATTAGACAGAGAGAACTCGAAATCGCAAGGGCCGAAGCAGTCCGAGGTTTGACAGAAGCGGGTCAGCCTGTGCCCGAACGGCTTCGGGTAGGCACAAGAAGCATAGAAGAAATCAACGAACAAATCAGCGAAGTCCAGCAACGATATGAACAGCTTCAGCGTCAGGCTGAAGCAGCAGGCCTGATACTCAGCCTGCCAGAATTGCGAGCTGCTTTGCCACAGATTAACGAACAGCTTGCCCGTGCGCGACGTACATATGCTGGAATAAGTGAACGTCTAGAAGAAGCCCGCCAACGAAGAAGAGAGTTGAGCGATCACCTGCGAATGGAAATACAGGATGCCGCCCTAAGAAGAGACCTTGAAGCCCAGCACGAACAGTTGGTGCTTGAAATTGTCGGTCTTGAGGAAGCAGAAGAACGGCAACGGCAACGCATAGCCCAGCTTGAAAGACAGAAAGAACAAACTCTGCAACGCATAGCAGCAGCCGAAGAGGCCTATGTTGCCGCACTCCGAGGCGAATATGGTGAACGTGTCCGCAATATCGCATTGATGCGCGAAGAATTGCAGCTCCAACAGCAACAAGTTACATTTGGACGACAATTTAGAGAAGCTTTCCTTGGTGCTTTGGGCTTCCCAGTGGGGATGATGCGTGGGACAGCAGGATTGGGCGTAGCGGTAATTGGTGGCTTGGGCCGAATTCTTGGTGGTTTGGCTGGTATGCTGGTATGGGGTGCGATCATTAGCGCCGTATTTGAGGGCCTTCGCCGTCTAAGTGAAGCTTTCCATCGTTCTGCTCATGCAATGGAAGAATCGGCAAAGCGACTGGATAATGTATTCAAGAGTTTGACTAAGAGCACGATTGAGCTTAGTCCTGCGCTGCAAAATATTAAAGAAGATTTTCAGGCATTTGGCCGAGGACTTGATGCCATTCGAGCCGAAATGCGCACAATGTATCGCTCCCCAACAGCTACAGGCATGATACCTCCAGCAACCCCTACGACCCTCGGCGCAATAGCTGCCCGAGTGCCCGAAGAGGAACGTGGGGCCTTGATGCGGCGCATAGCATACGAGGCTTATAGGTTGGGTTATAGGGGAGGCGGGTTGGGCGAGCTTGTAGAGAAATATGGCAGTATAGCTATGATACCCGACGAAGAACTCAGAAAAGTGCAGATAACATATGACATCCTACAGAAAGTAGAAGGCAACCTGACAAATCAATGGAATCTCACAAAGCAATTGGTCGAAGAAGAAGACAAACGTGCGCGGACATATGATGAAGTGGCCCAAAGACAGGTAAGTTACATGCGGCGGCAGATTGAACTCGCACGACAGCAGGGCCGCGAAATAGATGATTTGGGCGTTAATTGGGAGAAGGCAGCGCGATTGATGCAAGTTTCCGAACACCCAGCGGCAACTCTTGCGAAGATATACGAGGAGGCCGAGGAGCGGCTTGATAAGAACATTGATAGTCTGGAGAACATTGACCGCGAAATGGAAAAACAGGTTCGCAGTGGCCGTAATGTGGAAGAGGTTGCCGCTGAGTATCATGAAAAGCTGATGCAAGCCGAACGGGACTGGAATAGGCTCAATACACTGGTGCGGATGCATAATCAGATAAGTGAACGTGACCGAGATACACGCCTTGAGATGCTTAAACAAGACCGTGAGCGGCTTGATTTGGCTTGGCAATTGCTGAGGGTTTTTGAAGCCCAGCAGCGGGCTATTGAAGGCCAGATAGCCGCTCAAACTTTGCGGGCTGCAGGGGCTGGCGGTCTGGCAACCGAGAGATTTCAGGCTGCATTGAGGTTTGCCGAAGCCGAAGCGGAATTCCGTGCCCGCAAGCTTCGTGAGGCACGCAAAGACTATGCTGAAGCTATTGAACATCTCCGGCGTGCCGAGGAACAGCAGATAGCCATTGAAAAACAGCTTGCCCAAGCTCAAACCGATCCCGTGCGACAGGCTCAGGAGATGCTGCGTATCATTGACAGGCAGATAGAGAATGAGCGGCGCTGGTATGCTTTCCGGCGACGCTGGGTGCAAGAGAATATCAGGGATGAGAGTCAAAGGCAGATGCTGCTTCGGGGCCTTGAGGAAGAC
>QMZP01000127.1 GCA_003663225.1 Candidatus Aenigmatarchaeota archaeon
CGCGTACGGGTCCAGGGTCAGCTCGAAATGACCGAGCAGGGTAAGAAGGAAGAGA
The DNA here is from genome assembly GCA_003663225.1 of Candidatus Aenigmatarchaeota archaeon. Classification (GTDB taxonomy): domain Archaea; phylum Aenigmatarchaeota; class Aenigmatarchaeia; order QMZP01; family QMZP01; genus QMZP01. The sequence continues at coordinate 56 of QMZP01000127.1, forward strand.
GAGCAAGGCGATAAAGTTCACTTACAGGGGAAAGGACTGGGAAGAGATGAAGAACGTCAGCCTCGAGGATTTTAGGAAGATGATCACTTCAAGGGAAAGGAGGTCCCTGAAGAGGGGGTTCACTGAGAACCAGAAGAAATTCCTTAAAGAGGTCATAGAGGACCCGAAGAAGGTCCACAAGACCCGCTGCAGGGAGCTGATAATAATACCCCAGATAGTGGGAACCAAAGTGGCGGTGCATAACGGCAAGGAATACGTCACCATAGACGTGAAGCCAGAAATGATAGGCCACAGGCTCGGTGAGTATGCCCACACAAGGAAGAAGGTGGAACACTCCGCGCCCGGATTCGGTGCAACCAAGTCCAGCAAGTTCGTGCCCCTGAAGTAGAGGTGAAAAGATATGCTAAAGTACGCTTACAACCCGAACCCGAAGAAATCGGTCAAGGTGTATGGAAGGAACATGAGGATATCCACCAAGCACTCTGTCGCGGTATGCAGGGCCATAACAGGGACTACGCTTGCCAGGGCCAAGCGGCTGCTGCAGAACATACTCGATGAGAAGGTGAGCCTCGACGGCAAGTACTACACCAGCACGGTCAACGAGGTGATGGGCCTGCTCAACGTTGCGGAGAGCAACGCCGAATCAAAGGGCCTGGATACCGAGAAGATGGTGGTTCATGCTTCAGCCCACCGGGGCTTCAACTACCGCACACCCAGGAGGTTCAAGCTCGCCAGGAGGACGGCGAGGATGACTAACCTGCAGATAGTGCTGGAGGAAAGATAAGATGATGAAGGATTACTTCGTGAAACAGAGCATAAAGAGCGTAGAGATAGAGGAATTCATAAGGCAGGCGTTTCCGCTCGGCGACTACTCGAAGACAGAGATACAGAGGACACCGCTCGGCATAAAGGTCATAATACACACAAATAAGCCCGGAAGGATAATAGGAAGGGCGGGCAAGAACATAAACGAGATGACAGAGGCGCTCAAGAACAGGTTCAACCTCGAGAACCCACAGCTTGACGTCAAGAGCATAGACAACCCCAACCTGGACGCCAAGATAGTGGCCAAGCAGATATCATCCGCGCTCGAGAAGGGATACAACTACAAGAAGATAGGCAACCTGACCGTCAAGAGGGTGATGGGATCCGGTGCAATAGGCGTGCAGATAATAATATCGGGCAAGCTCGGCGGGGGCAAAGGCCTGACATCCAAGTTTACCGAGGGTTACATAAAGTATGCGGGTCACCCGGTCGAGGAGCTCGTTGACGAGGGCTTCGAGGAAGCCAACACTAGGCCCGGAAAAATAGGGGTAAGGGTAAGGATACTTAAGGAATTCATAGACATAAGCGGCGAGAAGAGGAACTACGTTGAGAAGGCGCATGAGACCCTGAGAAAGGAGCTCGACGAGGCCGCCAAGAAGATAGAGGAAACCGAAGGCAAGAAGGCCGCCCCCAAGGAGGCAAAGAAGACCAAGAAAGAGACCAAGGAAAAGGCAAAGACGGCCAAGACTGTCCAGAAGAAGGAAACCAAGAAGGCAGAGAAGCCCAAGGAAGCGAAGCCTGCGAAGAAGGAAACAAAGGATGATGACAAGAAGACCGCTGCAAAGAAGGAAGAGAAGGCGGCGGATAGCAAAAAGAAATAAGCAAGATTTAAATATAAAGGAGAAATATAAGATAGTCCCATGGCCATAATAAGAACCAAGGATGTGAGAAAACTGGGCGACAAAGACCTGGACAAGAAGCTCAATGAGCTGCGCCTTGAGCTCACAAAGGAAAGGGCCAACATAGCCATAGGGGCCTCGGCTACTTCTCCTGGCAGGATAAAGGAGATAAGGAAGTCAATAGCCAGGATAAGAACAGTGAAGAACCAGAAATCTTCTGGAATAAAAGGAGAAAAGGTTAAAGGATGAGCGACATCTGTGCCAAGTGTGGCCTTCCGAAGGAACTGTGCACATGCGAAGTGATGGCAAAGGAAGAGGAAAAAATAAGGGTGTACACCATCACCAGGCGCTTTGGAAAGAAGACGACCGTTATCGAGGGCATCAGCAAGGATCTCGACATCAAGAAGATACTGAAAGAGATGAAGAGCCGGCTGGCCTGTGGCGGTACGATGAAGGGGAATTCCATAGAGCTGCAGGGTGACCACAAACCCAAAGTCAAGGGCATACTGGCAAAGCTTGGCTTCCCTGAGAACAGGATAGACATTAGGTGAATCCAAGCGTTTTAATACCTGGATTCAAGATTCTTTTATGATTAGCGCTAACAATATAGTCAGGCATGAGCTGATAGGCCTGGAAGTGGAAGTGGTATCATCAACCAATGCATCCCAGAAAGGCATGAAAGGGACGGTTACTGACGAGACCAGGCAGACCATAACCATAGATACGGGCAAAGGCGAGAAGAACCTGGCAAAGGACTCTTGCACATTCAGGTTCATGCTACCTGACGGCAGCAAAGTGGACGTGGAAGGCAGCCTGCTGGTAGCAAGGCCCGAGGACAGGATAAAGAAGAAACTGAAAAACTGGTGACAGTGATTACATTTATAAACCCTTCGACCTATATAACCCTATTAACAGTTATTAGATCCCCGGAAGGTCCCGGTTCTGGCAAGCCGGGAAACCCTCGGAGGGGAATATGACTGCTGATTGCCTAGCGCGTGAGCGCGAAGCTTAGCAGCATAACTGTGCGAGATGACGGCATGAAAAAATCGATAGGGGTTTCGAACTTGGAAGCGCCAAAGGAGGACTGTGGCAGCGATAACTGTGCATGGCATGGCACGGTTTCCATAAGGGGAAGGGTCTTCAGGGGCGTTGTCAAGTCCTCAAAGTCCAAGAACACCGTGATAGTGGAATGGGGATACAACAAGTACTCACCGAAATACGAAAGGTATGAAAGGAGGAAGACCAGGGTGACTGCACATAACCCCGACTGCATAAAGGCCAAGGAAGGCGACCTTGTGGTCATAGGGGAGTGCAGGCCGCTGTCGAAGACGAAGAATTTCATGGTCATATCAAAGCTCGGCGAGGGCATGTTCGAGATAAAGGGCGAGGACCTCGCTAAGCCCAAGAAAGAGAAAGCCGAAGAGGATGAGAAAGCCGAGAAGGAATGATATCATGAAAGCAATATCATCAAAGGTCACCAAGACCCTGCAGCCTGGCAGCGAGGTAGTGTGCGCGGACAACAGCGGGGCGAAGCTCCTGAGGATAATAACGGTCAGGAAGTACAAGACCAGGAAG
>QMZP01000128.1 GCA_003663225.1 Candidatus Aenigmatarchaeota archaeon
ATGCCGAACCTCCTCTCCAACCCCCAACCCCTTGCGAACACGTCCACAAGCCTGTCCACAACGAGGTTCGTCCACCTACGCCTCTGGAGAAGCCTCCCGACCCTACCCGTCGGCAAGGTCCCCGTTATGAACGCATACCAGACCATCGGGGTGTACGGCTCGTGAATGATTCTCCCATTCCTTCCAAGAATCTTTGCAAAGCACTCCTCAGGAACCTCGACGGAGCCGTATACTCTCTGCATTAGCCCCCTAAGCCTCCACCTCTCGACGAAGCCTATCTCGCATCCGTCGAGCGCCAGTATGAAGACCCTCATGAAGCGTGACCAACAGTCTGAGGCAAACCCCCGAACTTAAAATTTTTCCACAAACGGTTTACGTTAAATCTGGGTTGTGCGGAATATTCGGCTGCGTGCTCTCAGAAGGCTCAGCGGCTCCGATAATCCACCGAGCTCTGGAGAGACTTGAGTACAGAGGCTACGACTCGGTAGGCGAGGCCACCGTCTACGGCGGCCGCGTACACGTTAAGAAGGCAGCTGGTAAGATAGGTGAGATACACAAGCTCCTGAACCTCGACGACCTCCCAGGGTCTGTGGGCATAGGGCACACGAGGTGGGCCACACACGGGAAGCCCAGCGACAGGAACGCGCACCCGCTGTTCGACTGCAAAGAGAACGTGGCCGTGGTGCACAACGGCATCATAGAGAACTACCAGGAATTGAAGGACATGCTCATCGAGAAGGGACACAGCTTCATATCAGATACGGACACAGAAATAATCCCGCACCTTATAGAGGAGAATATCTCTCTAGGTCTCGAAAAGGCGGTCATGGAAGCTGTCAGGAAATTCGAAGGGAGATATGCAATCGCTGCAATAAGCTCTGATGAGAATATGCTTGTAGGTGTGAGGAGAGGGTCTCCCCTCATAGTCGGAAGGTCTGAGAACAAGACATTTATAGCATCTGATATACCAGCGTTCCTGAATCACACAAACCAGGTCATGTATCTCGATGACAATGAGATGGTTGTTATTGATGGGAATGTAAGATTCTTCAATACAGAAACCGGACAGAGCATAGAAAAGCGACTAATAACAATAAATTGGGATGCAAAACAGGCAGAAAAGGGAGAATATCCCTATTTCGTGATAAAGGAGATAATGGAACAGAAGGAAACCATTATGAGGGCAATCAATCAGGACGAGAATACAATCCTGAGAACAGCAGAGGAGATAAAAAGAGCATACGGGACATTCTTTACAGGATGCGGCACTGCAGGAAAGGTGTGCATGGCAGGAGAGTACATATTCTCCAAGGTGGCAAAGAAACATGTGAATTTTGTTATATCATCGGAATTCCCGAATTACAAGCACTTCCTTACAGACAAGACGCTTCTGATAACCATATCACAGAGCGGGGAAACAGCAGACCTCATGGAGGCGGTAGAGACGGCGCGAAAGATGGGTGTAAAGGTTCTTTCGCTTGTCAATGTAATGGGCTCGTCTCTGTACAGAAACTCTGATTATGCCTTCCTCCTCAATGCCGGCCCAGAGAAGGCAGTAGCATCCACCAAAGCAACTACGGCACAGCTTGCTCTGGTAACGCTGCTTGCTTATGCCGTTGCAGGCAGGCTGCAGGAAGGGAAGAGGCTTCTCATGGAGACAGCATCAAAGGTCAATGATATGCTCAATCCAAGATATGAGGCAAGGATAGCAGAGCTTGCCCGTAAGCTGAAAGATTCACAGAGCATATATATAATAGGAAGGTCTCTCAACTACCCGATGGCTATGGAAGCTGCCATAAAGATAATGGAGCTCAGCAACATACATGCACAGGGCTTTGCAGGCGGAGAGCTTAAACATGGTCCTCTTGCCCTGATTCAGGACGGCACCCCGTGCATAGTTTTTGCAGCAAACGATGAGACAAGAGTAGATATAATATCCAATGCCATGGAGGTTAAGGCCAGAGGCGGCTATATCATCGGTGTTTCTCCCAGAAACAATGAGGTGTTTGATTATTGGATAAAGGTTCCTGACGTGGGGAATGCGTCTCCCGTTGTTAACATCATACCCATACAGATACTTGCATACCATCTTGCGCTTTTAAGGGGATGCGACCCTGACTATTGCAGAAACCTTGCAAAATCGGTAACAGTGAAGTGATAACATGAAAGCGGTCATACTTACTGCAGGAATGTCCACAAGAACATATCCACTAACTCTCACTATCCCCAAAGTGCTGTTGAAGGTAGCAGGGAAAAGCCTGATTGAGCATAATCTCGAATCGTTGCAGGGCATTGCTGATGAGGCAATTCTTGTTGTCGGATACAAGAAAGAAATGGTTAAAGATTATATTGGAAATGAGTTTTGTGGGGTAAAGATATCCTATGCCACCCAGAAACATCAGCTAGGCACAGGCCACGCCCTTCTTGCAGCAGAGCCGTATCTTGGAAGGGAAGACTTTATTGTGATGATGGGTGATGATATCTATTCAGGGGATAATATACAAAAACTCCTAAAAGAGACGCCTTCCCTGCTTGCAATGGAGGTTGATGACCCCTCAAGGTTTGGTATATGGCTCGAGAATGGAGGCAATGTTTCAGGTTTTCAGGAAAAACCAGAAAAACCATTGTCGAACCTTGCAAACTGCGGTTTGTATGTAATGGGACCTGATATATTCAGAAAAATAAAGGCTCTCTCAAGAACCGTGAGGGGGGAATATGAACTTAACGAGGCTGTGAATGCCCTTGCAAAGGAGATGCCTGTCAGAATTGTTAAGGCAAGAAACGGATGGATACCAATAGGATATCCGTGGGATGTTATTGAGGCGAACAGGATTCTTCTCGAGAACATTGAACACAGGATCAATGGAGAAATAGAAGACGGTGCAACCATAAAAGGCAATGTCTGTATAGGAAATGGCACCAAGATTCTTGCAGGCTCTTATATAGAGGGCCCTGTCATGATTGGAAGGGACTGTGTGATAGGACCCAACTGCTATATAAGGCCCTATACATATATAGGAGATGGCTGTAGGATTGGAAACGCATCAGAAGTAAAGAACTCTGTTATAGGTAACGGCAGCAAGCTTCCTCATCTCAACTATGTGGGCGATTCTATATTAGGAAGGAACGTGAACATGGCTGCCGGCAGCATTACTGCAAACCTAAGGCATGACAAAAAGCCGATAAAGACCGCAGTCAAAGGGAAATTGGTCGAGACTGGCAGAAGAAAGTTCGGAACGGTAATTGGTGATGGAGCAAGGCTTGGCGTCAGGACAATCATATATCC
>QMZP01000129.1 GCA_003663225.1 Candidatus Aenigmatarchaeota archaeon
ATGCACAAAGCTCTTCCCGGGCGCATCCATGATGGAATGCGAGCAGTACGAGATGTTCGGCATAAAGTTCAAAGGTCACCCGCTGCTGCAGAGGCTGCTGTTCGCAGACACCACCCCAGAAACGCCGCTGAGGAGGGGAAAGGAATGATAAGGATGTACCCCATAGGGTATGTGGAATCGGAATACACTGACCCGAAGAAGCTGAAGATAGCCTGTAAGGAAGGCACGAAGTTTGCCGGGGAATCAAGCGTGGTGCTTTACGAGGAAAACGTGGACATGCTGGAGGGACTGGAGCAGTTCTCCCATGCCTGGATATTGTTCCACCTGCACAAGGCGGATGACAGGGTCGAGCCTGTAACGCACCCCGGGGCAGGGGAGATGAAGCTGCCGCAGAAGGGCCGCTCCACTGCATCATATCCTGGCAGGCGGAGGATGCCTCTCGTGGGGGTGTTTGCGTCAAGGAGCCAGTACAGGCCCAACCACATAGCCCTGAGGCTTGTCAGGATATCAGAGATAAAGGGGAACAGGATGAAGGTCATAGGGCTTGACGCGGTTAATGACAGCCCTGTATTGGACATAAAGCCGTTCGTGCCGCATTTCGATGTGGCAGATGAGCCGAAGGTGGCGAGCTGGTATGAAGGATGGCAGGATGGAAGGTAGGAAGTGTTATACGCTACCCGTGGGGCCGCAGCATCCGCTTTACGTGGAGGCTGAGAACCTCATGGTGCATGTGGACGGGGAAACCATAGCAGACGTAGAGCTGAATATCGGCTACATGCACAGGGGCATAGAAGAGATGATGCAGCGGAGGAACTATATCCAGAACATATATCTTGCTGAACGGATTTGCGGGATATGCTCGGCCATTCACAGCGTAACATACTGCCGGTCAATCGAGAACCTTCTCGGGCTTGAAATACCAGACAGGGCACGCTTCATAAGGACCATACTGCTGGAGCTGGAGCGCCTGCATTCACACCTGCTTTTCCTCGGGGTAATGGGGTACGAGATGGGGCTTGACACCATATTCCAGAACACGTGGAAGGACAGGGAGTTCGTCATGGACATGCTCGAGGACATATCAGGCAACAGGGTCAACTACGCTCTACCCACCATAGGCGGGGTACGCAGGGACATAGGCGACGAGAAAAAGCAGAATGTACTGAAGATGATACCATATCTGGAGAAGAGATTCAGGTATTACCTGGATGTATTCACCAGCGACAGGACCATATGCAAGAGGATGAAAGGCATAGGGATGCTGCCCAAGAAGGACGCGAACAGCCTGTCCATACAGGGCCCTGTCCTGAGGTCTTCCGGCGTGAATTATGACGTCAGGTGGCATGCCCCATACGAAGCATACCCGGAGATAAGGGACTGGAACGTGATAGTCGAAGACGGCGGAGACGTGTACGCAAGGGTCATACAGAAGATAAAGGAGATGTCAGAGGCTACGGTGGTTCTGAGGCACGCGCTTAGGTCCATGCCAAAGGGCGATATAAGAACAAAGGCGCCGATGACAATACCCGGGAACGAAGGCCTCTCACTCACAGAAGCACCGCGCGGTGAGCTTCTGTACTACGCGCGCTCGAACGGCACGGATACGCCGGAGCGCATGAGGATAAGGACGCCCAGCTTCTCCAACATGCTGTGCCTCCCGGTCATACTCAAAGAGCAGAAGCTGGCGGACCTGCCTGTCATAGTCGGCTCCATAGACCCGTGCTTCTCTTGCACGGACAGGGTCACGCTGATAGACGTCAATTCAGGCGAACAGAAGAACGTTACTGAAGGTTACATAAAGAAGCTGGGTGAGAAGCAATGAAAGACAGCAACAAAAAGAAAAGGGGCAAAGAGTACAACAAACTGGTAAGGGACAAGATACCCGGGATAATAGAGAAGAACGGCGCAAAGCCCATAATAAGGATAGTGGATGAGGACGAGTATGTTTACTCGCTGAAGAAGAAGATACTCGAAGAGGCAGGCGAGCTAAACGAGGCCGAAGGGGAAGGCCAGGAGCTCGAGGAAATAATAGACATAATGGAAGCTGTCAACGCCTACATGAAGCACAGGAAGGTCTCCGCTGACCTCGCGGAGAAGGTAAGGAAGCACAAGCTCAGGAAGCGGGGCGGGTTCGACAAGAGGATATTTCTGGAGAGGGTAGAATGATAGGGTTCCTTTTCGGCGTACTGGTATATCCCGGGATAGCATTCATGGTGCTGTTCAGCATGGTGTATTACGGCGGGCTTAGGAAGCTCGCTGCGCGCATGCAGAACAGGATGGGTCCCCCTTTGCTACAGCCGCTCTATGACGTGCTAAAGCTGTTCGGCAAGGAGAGCATAAGACCCGAGCAGGCCAAGAGTGGCTATACATTATGGCCGCTGGTGGCTTTCGCTGCTGCTGTCACAGCAGGCCTCATGACACCCATGGCAGGCATAACAGTCCTCGAGACTACCGGGGGTTTCCTCCTTCTGATATATTTCCTTGTCATGGCCGCCATATCCGTATACATGGCAGGCTTCGCATCATCCAACCCGTACAGCACGGTAGGTGCCATGCGCGGGGTGATGCAGATAATAGGATACGAGTTCCCGTTCATAGTGTCGCTGCTGGTGCCATTTATGTTCGTGAACACCATATCACCGTCGGTTGTGAATGCATACCAGGCAACATCAGGATTCCCCTGGATAGGCGTTCTCTTCCCGTTCGCTGCAATAGCATATTTCGTGTCCATTCTTGCGAAGACCGAGCTCCCGCCATTCCATGTACCTGACGCGCACCAGGAGATAGTCACCGGCTACATGACCGAATATTCCGGCTTCAGGCTGGCGCTCCTGGAACTGGTGCATATGATAAAGATATTCGTTCTCGTATCACTGGGCATAGCAGTGTTCCTTGGCGGCAGCTCAGCAGGCTTGCTGGGACTGGGGGCCTTCGCGCTCAAGGCAGTCATCCTGCTTGTGGTGATCGCCCTTGCCAGGGTGGTGTTCGCAAGGGTTCGGATAGACCACGTGGTGAAGGTGTGCTGGATATTCGGGGCCATCGCCCTGATAGACCTCGCCAGGGTTCTCCTGTTCTGATTTTTTAACATATATCCCTTTTAGTTGACAGTACAAAAAGGCACGAAATGCAGGTATCATAAAAAGGGAGAAGCCCCTCGCCCGGTATATAATCGGGGTCATAGGGGCTTCTCCCACAGGGAGTGAACATTGCAGCCTCTTTTGTCAGGCCTTCCGACTGAACACCTGGCCGGTCAGGAGCTCAAAGGCGTCAACGTACCGCAT
>QMZP01000130.1 GCA_003663225.1 Candidatus Aenigmatarchaeota archaeon
GTCATAATCCGGCATGACCAGAGTCTTCGTTATGTTGCCGTCCCCTTCATAGCCGCCGAAGTACACGTATTCTGAGCCGACCATGCTCACTGACGACAGGTATGCCCTGCTGACGTATCCTTCCACTGGTTGGCCCATCTCATACCCGGACGCTATCGTTGAGAGCCTCGCGAGCATCAACTGGTCCCCTCCCGACGATACGATATCCTGCCCGTCTATCCTCAGCGAGTAGTTGTATGACGTGCCAAGCAGGCCGCCTGCTATTGCCGAGAATATCTCTCCTGCCTTGTCGGACATGCCGTTCGCCCACAGCGAGCCCAGCAGGTCCATGACAGTTTTGTTCATGTCGTCCTCGGTGAGGACACCCGATGACACGTAACCGCTTATGTTCAGCATGTTGTCGAAGCTGCCTATCGTCCCCTTCTCCAGCACCGTTATCACGTCCTTGCCGGCGTAATACATCCTCTGGTAGCTGGTCTGCGGGCTCTGGTATGACAGCACCATGACGCCAAGGAACGCTGCTATAGATGCCACTATTATTACGGATATTAGTGCATCCAAAGAAAACAAAAACCCCCTTTTCATGTTAATAATATCACTCGATTATATATTATATGAAGGGCATGAAAGCGCAGGTGGCTATCGAATTCATGATAATACTGGGCGCGCTGCTTCTCATAGCGGCGTCCGTTGCAGTGATGAGCACTAACAACATGGCCCAGCTGTCAGACCTCTCGCTGCAGATGGAGGCTAACGAGATAGCTGACTCCCTGGGGTCCAAGATAAACACTGCATTCCTCGAGGGCGATGGCTTCTCCACGACGGCAACTATCCCGAGCAGCATACTATCACGCGACTACGAACTGTCAGTACGGGGCAACTACATATACGTATCCGTGGACGGGATAAGCATAGAGAAGCCGCTGCTCAGCAAGAATGTGACGCAGGGCAGCGTGGCGAAAGGGGATAAGGCCCTGAGGAATGTCAGGGGGAACGTGGTGATATCGGATGCATAGGAAAGCCCAGATATGGTCGACTGACTTCACTGCTTCTATAGTGGTGTTCCTTTCCGTGGTAGCGGTATTCATCTTCGCATGGGGGTACATATCCACAGAGATGCAGAACAGCGTGGTGATACTCAACGCGGAGAGGGACGCTCTCGCCCTCTCAGACAGCCTGATAAGGATAAGCGGTGAGCCCGACGACTGGGACGCCGGAAACGTCGAAGTTATAGGGCTGGCCGACGAAGAGCATGTCCTGAACTCTACCAAGCTTGTCAGGTTCGCATCGATAGGCTATGGCAAGGCTAAGGCCCTTATGGGGATAGGTGATTACGGCTTCCATTTCAGCGTCTTGACACCCAACGGGACATCGGTTTTCTCTACCGGTCTATACCCCCAGAATGCGTCGGTAGTGGTGCCTGTGGACAGGTACGTGCTCTATGAGAACCGGCCTGCCAGGGCGAGGCTCATCCTTTGGGTGTAATCATACACCGAACCTGAGCTTCCCGAGGCGTATCACTATCTTGAAACCGGCCTTCTTCAGCTCATGAAGCTTGTTGGACGAGACACGGTGCTTCTTGAATACGTGTATGAGCATGGCCTCTATGGTGACAATGATGTTTATTATCCTTATCTCTATCTCCTCATCTTCTATCTTCACCTCGGCGAACAGCTTCTTGTCAAGTGCCGCGTAGAACTTCAACTCGCCGAACATCCCCTCAAGCTTCTTGCTGATGTCCATGAGAAACAATTGCCCGTATAAAATAAATACACAGGGGACGCAATCCCCCATGACTGATCATCTCTTCTCTTCGATTGGTATGAAGGTGAACTCGACCTCGCCTTCCATTCTGACAGCGGACTTACCCACATTGAACTTCACGCCATCGAGGTTGACCTTCGCCCTTGCTTCCTTGCCTTCTACGACCTTAAGGAAAGCGATGAGAATCTCTTCCTTGTTCTTTATCAGCTCTTCCAATATTCCCACAGTAACACCTCCGGCTTTAACGACACCTTCCAGCTTCTTTACGGATTCCTTGTCCGTGTCCTTATGCTTCTTTCTTGATGTCATGCTTTATTTATTCAGGGGGATAATATATAAAACACTGTCAAGGTCGATAAGATGCCGGTTGAGAACATAGTCATAGGGCGCAACAGGGAGGACGTGAAGGCCCTCGGCACCAAAGGGGCTGCGTTCATAGGCAGGCACGTCGTGGGCGAGGGCGAGGACGCCCATATGACCAATCCCGTATACATGGATGTGGTGAGGCCTCATGTCGTCCTGGTCTGCGGCAAGCGCGGGTCAGGGAAGAGCTATACAGCAGCGGTAGTCGGCGAGGAGATAACCATGCTCCCGGAGGACGTGAAGAAGAACCTGTCCGTCCTGATGGTGGATACCATGGGCATATACTGGAGCATGAAGAAACCCAATATCAAGGATTCTGATGCCCTCAAGGCGTGGAAGATGAAACCCAAATCGATGGACGTGAGGCTGTTCGTGCCAGAGGGGTTCATGCAGGAATACAAAGATGCGGGAGTGGATGTGGACGGCTCCTTCACATTGGCATGCGGCGAGCTCACGGACAACGACTGGATAACGACGTTCGGTTTCAACATGATGGACGAGCACGGCGTCACCATAGAGCGCGTCATGAAGAAGGTGAAGTCGAGGCTCGGGAGCAATTACGCCATAAGCGACATAATAGACGAGCTGGAGAAGGACCAGAAAGCGGATGCCAAGGTCAAGAATGCCCTGGTCAACAGGTTCGAGGCCGCGGAGACGTGGGGGATATTCCGCAAGGAGGGAACTCCTGTCAAGGACATATTCACGCGCGGAACGGTAACGGTCGTTGACGTTTCCCATTATGCCAGGTCGTCATCAGGATGGTCTGTGAGGAGCCTGCTGGTGGGGATACTTTCAAGAAAGATATTCCAGGAGAGGGTCATGGCGAGGAAGTCAGAGGAGTTTGAGGCTATGACAGGCGAGTCGAAAGACACCATACCCATGGTATGGATAATAGCAGACGAGGCACACCAGTTCCTTCCAGCACAAGGCGAGAACGCCGCGCTCGAGCCCATGCTTACCCTGATAAAGGAAGGAAGGGAACCCGGTATATCCCTGTTGCTGATAACCCAGATGCCGAACAAGCTGCACGGCGAAGCCCTCGCGCAGGCAGACCTCGTCATATCGCACAGGCTGACAGCCCAGGCGGACATAGAGGCCCTGCGCTCGGTCATGCAGACCTACATGCTTAAAGACATAAAC
>QMZP01000131.1 GCA_003663225.1 Candidatus Aenigmatarchaeota archaeon
GTCCCATACGAACACATCATAGTCATGTCCCGCGTCCGTGAAATCGCAGTTGACAAAGACGTTGTTGTCGCACTCATCCCTTAGGTAAAGGCCGCGCTTGTATCCTATGGTGGAGGTGGCTGTCACGTTGTAGAAGCGGTTGTTTGAGCTGGGCTCCCACATCCATATGCCGTAGTTGTCATTGCCTATGCTCAAGGTGTCACTTATGTTGTTATAGGAAGCCCGGATAAGCTGTATGCCGCCGTTGTTCTGGTTGCTGTTGAACACACTGCTGTTCACCACGTTGTAGGTGGAATCCCTCAACTCTATCCCGTTTTCGCCGTTGGAACTGCCCGTAGTATTGATGATGGTATTATAGTAAGCGTATGAAAGAGTGATGCCGTTTATGCTATTTGAGTTTGCAGTGCTTTCGTTTAAAATATTATATGTAGACTGTTCGAGCCTTATGCCTTCCACGTTGGAATCGGCCGTGACATTGTCGATTACTGAGTGTGATGTATAATAGAGGCGAAGGCCGCGATACTGGTTGTTCAGTATGGCGTTGGTTACGCGCGAATAGTTCGCTCCGTTGAGGTCTATGCCGTAGCCGGGCTCGGAGCTGCCCATGTCTATGATGCAGTTCCTTATAATAGTGCCTTTCTGGTTGGAATAGATTCCCTGGACGTTGCTGGTACTGCTTATGGAATTCCACTGGCAGTCCAGGGTCACGTTCTCCGCAGTTATGTTTATGCAGGGGCCTGAGAGGCTGCTGTTCGTGATGCTACCGGAGAGCGCGTACTTGCCGTTGGGTGTGCTGAGCGTGGCGCAGTCTGATAGATACTCATATCCCTGCCACAACAGCTCTGGGTAGCCGCCGTCAGAGGTCCAAATGCTGCTGAAGTCCCAGCTCGCCATGGGCTCCTCGTTCTCGTAGGAGAAATAGCTCTCGTTGTCCGATACTGCGGTGCATCCGTAATCGCCGCCGTTGTAGCAGTGGCTAGGATTCCCCCCGTGGTTGTTCCAGTAAGAATTGTAGACGGTCCCGGGATACTGCGTGTTGTCCCCCACCAGCCCCCCGGTCTCTGAGCCGCTCGTTATGGTCGCATTGGAAAAGCAATTGTATATATTCGCATAGAAATTCCTCCCCAGCATGCCACCGATTTCCTGGCTCCCGCCAACCGTTGCCACGGCATATGAGTTCCATATCTCGCGCGTGTTATAGCCGGCAAGGCCACCGACATAATTTTCGCCGTTGATTTGGCAGTTCAGGCAGTAGGTGTTGTTTATTATGCCCGTGCTCGAGCCCGCCAAACTGCCGGTATACGAGTTGCCTGTCACATCGGCATTGACCATGCCTATGTTCCTTATGTTACCGGCGTAATCAACGTTGCCGAACAGGCCGGCGTAGTTCGAGTTCGCATTTATGAAAAGGTCCCTTATTACATGACCCTTACCGTCAAAATCGCCGCTGAAATCCACTGAAACATCATCACCAACAGGAAGGAAGCCGGCACCCCCGTTCCAGCCAGAGGTTGCGGAGCAGTCGATGTCGTTCTCAAGAACGTAAGAGGCGTCCAGGCTGTCTCTCATCTCCTGCAGCTGGATGCAGTCGGTTATCTGGTAAGGGTCACCCGACGTGCCGGAGCCGCTTCCGCTGAATGCCAGCCCGCCATACGGCACACATAAAACTACGAGTGTCACTATAGCGGCAGAAAACATGAAGCTGTTCCTTGGCATATATTTAACTATTGGGAACTCGGTATAAATTCCTTAGAATCTACTCAACCGTGACCTGAATCGTGTTCTTTGAGCCGGTCTTTCCGGTCTTCTCTATGGATAACTTATGGTAGCCCTTCTGCAGTATTAGGTCGCTTATTATGTCCAGCTTGCTGTATCCGAGCAGTATCTTTATCACATATTCCGTCCCCAGGCCGTAAGCGAAGGACGGGACTATCTCCGAAAGGAAGTCACCCGACTCTATCATGTCTATCCTGCTGTCTACAGTGCCCTTATCGCCTTCAGTGAACACCAGGAATATGTTGGAATTCTCCACGTCACTGGACATTGTCATGTAATGTGCCCCATCGCTGCCGTTCAGCTGTATCTGGCTGGGGTTGCCGCTCTGCAGCACCAGCGCATTGAGCACATTGTTCAGGAAGGATGCTATATACCAGTTGACCGGGCTCTCATATGTTCTGTTGGTTATGGCCGAAGACGGGATGGTACCCGTTCCGGGCACGAAGACATCGTTGTCGACATTGTCCATGTTGAGTATCACCTGTACCGTATGGCCTATTATCTGCAGGTACCATACCTGGCTCACGTTCCAGTTGCCGGCGGGGTCTGTGCAGTTTAGCTGCCAATAGTAAGTCCCCCTGCTGAGCTGGTTGGACGGCTTCAGCTTCTCTGCGGTTGCATTGGAAGCCGTTATGCCGCCGAACTCAACCCCGTTCAGGTAGAGCACGCAATCAAGCGAATTGTGTATTATGTCAGTAACATTGAAAACCATGTTTGGTTTGGTAGTGTATATCCTGCTGTCGTTCGAGGGTGATACCAGCCTGACTATGGGTGATGCAAGCAAAGGCAAGTCTATCATGGCATTGAAGCTGAAATTCTCGACCTTCTTCCCTTCTCCTTTGGTGGGTCTGAATGCCTCCACAGTGTACGGTGTCCAGTAGTCCACCGAACCACCATCATCACCATTGTTGTTTACATACTCGGTAGCATTGAACCTCGCCACACCCATCAGGACGGAACTGGAAGTCATACCGCTGTATGAGGCGTATCCCGAGGAATTTTTCATGGTGGCGTTTGCACCCCCAAGAGGCAGGCCGTGCTTCGTCACGTTCACATCTACGTACCACTGCCTTATGAGCTGCGAGTTCTCGCGGACCGTGTCGCTCTCATAGGACACATTAAGGAACGTGTTGTTTGTGGACCTTCCGTAAAGATACACCGAGCCAATGCTGCTGTCCGTCACGTTCGTATCGATTACCTTGCTGTTGTTCGTGGCGAAGAACACTATGCCGTACTCGTTCCCGTCAATAACATTGCTAGAGAAGATGTTGTTCCTCCCCTCCCACGAGCCTATGCCCCAGCCATTGTTCACTATCGTGTTGTCATGTATCCTGTTATCGCTTGCTCCGGCGCCCAGATGGAATCCTTTGATATTCGCATAGATGTCGTTGCTGTACACTTCGTTGCCAAATGAGCCGGGCCGGTTTATCTGGATGCCCATGTAACATCCGCCTGCAATATCATTCCCGTA
>QMZP01000132.1 GCA_003663225.1 Candidatus Aenigmatarchaeota archaeon
CGCTGACACCCCCAAGGATTCCAAGACTGCCAGGGACTTTGGCGCAGAAGGCATAGGACTCACGAGGACAGAGCACATGTTCTTCGAGGGTGACCGCATCACTGCTGTCAGGGAGATGATACTCGCAGAGAATGAAGATGGCAGGAGGAAGGCACTTGACAAGCTCCTGCCGTACCAGAAGGACGATTTCAAGGGCATATTCGAGGCCATGACAGGCCTTCCTGTCATAATAAGGCTGCTCGACCCGCCACTCCACGAATTCCTTCCCCATGAGGACAAGGAGGTAGAGGAAGTAGCGGGCCGCATGGGAGTTGACGCTGAGAAGATAAGGTCCACTGTGGAGAGACTGAAGGAGTTCAACCCGATGCTCGGCTTCAGGGGCTGCAGGCTTGGTATAGTGTATCCTGAGATAAACGAGATGCAGGTTAGGGCCATATTCGAGGCAGCAATGGAGGTCAAGGAGTCAGGAAAGGACCCCAAGCCGGAGATAGAGATACCCCTCGTGGGCAATGTCAAGGAGCTGCTCCCGTTGAAGGAGATGATAAAGAGGGTGGCCAAGGAGACCGGCGCCGAGGGCAAAGTGGAATACAAGATAGGCACGATGATAGAGGTCCCGAGGGCCGCGCTGACAGCGGACGAACTCGCGAAGGAGGTTGAGTTCATTTCATTCGGCACAAACGACCTGACGCAGACCACGTGCGCATTCTCGCGTGATGATGCAGGCAAGTTTCTCAAGTATTATGTTGAGAAGGGCATATATGCCAGGGACCCCTTCCAGAGCATCGACCAGGAAGGCGTGGGCAAGCTGATGCAGATATGTGTGAAGAATGCCAGGAAAACAAACCCGAAGATAGACATCGGCATATGCGGCGAACACGGCGGCGACCCTGCCTCGGTGGAGTTCTGCCACAGGATAGGACTGAACAACGTTTCATGCAGCCCGTACAGGGTGCCGATAGCAAGGCTTGCAGCCGCGCAGGCTGCCCTGAAGGACAAAGCCGAATAAGCGTTCTTCTTGATGTGTGTGTTGATATATAATCTTCTGCCCCCAAGTATTAACCACGCACAGCATTGTGCGCTAAGATATGGGGGGTTTATATGGCAGAAAAACCGACAGAAAATGCCGCTGCGCCAGTGAACACGTCCTCAAGGCCCACCGGTGTGACAATAATAGCGATATTGGTGCTTCTCGGTGCTCTTCTGACACTGTTTTCCGGAATCATGAGCTTCGCTATTGCCGGAACTGCCGAGAGCCTTGGAGCAGCATTCGGCGCCATAGGGCTTGGCGGCGTGATTATGGTATGGGGAGCTGTTTATGTGGTATTGGGGCTCGCCGGGCTTGCTGCTTTCTACATGCTGCTTAGGATGAAGAAGATGGGCATGGCACTGGCAATACTCATAGGGCTCATAACGATAGCGATGATACTGATGAACGCGTCGGCGCTGACAGCAGAATATGTGATGAGCACGGTCACAGGCATAGCGATACAGGCGGTGGTGATATTGTATCTTTTGAAGAAGAGGCAGCTTTTCGTTTGATGCCTCTCTGCTTTTATTTTTCAGTCAGAATGGTGGGAAATCCAGACATCAAGCTTTTAATACGTCATACCAAGACTCTTGAATAGTATGATAGACCAGGAAACGAAGGCCAAGCTGGAAGCCCTTGAAAACAACCATGTCATCCTTAAGGTTAGGCAGGCCATAGAGCTCTGCAAGCCGGACAAGGTAACTGTGGTGACGGACTCTGATGAAGACACGGCATACGTGAGGCAGCTTGCCATCGAGAGCGGTGAGGAGCAGAGGCTTTCCACGAACGGCCACACGGTCCATTTTGACGGCTATTACGACCAGGCAAGGGACAAGGCCAATACCAGGATACTCGTGCCTGAAGGGACTGTAATAGGCAAGCACGCCAATACCAAGGAGAGGAATGAGGGCCTTGCCGAGATTCTCGGGTTCCTAGACGGCAGCATGAAAGGCAAGGAGATGCTGGTGAGATTTTTCTGCCTGGGTCCGTTGGACTCGGAGTTCTCGATACCTGCCATGCAGATAACCGACTCATCCTACGTCGCGCACAGCGAGGACATACTCTACAGGAAGGGGTATGAGCAGTTCAAGAAGCTGAACGGCTCTGACCAGTTCTTTTCCTTCCTCCATTCAGCAGGCAGGCTTGACGACAAAGGCAACAGCGCTGACATAGACAAGCGGAGGGTCTATATAGACCTTAAGACGGATAGCGTCTACACCGTGAACAACCAGTATGCTGGCAACAGCCTGGGGCTGAAGAAGCTGGCAATGAGGCTGGCAATAAAGAAGGCGGCAAGGGAAGGATGGATGACGGAGCACATGTTCATAATGGCTGCGCATGGGAAGGACAAGGAAGGCAACCAGAGGAAGACATACTTCACGGGCGCGTTCCCGAGCGCGTGCGGCAAGACGTCTACTGCCATGATACCCGGGCAGACTATAATAGCGGATGACATATCATACAAGAGGGTATGGCCGGACGGCACACTGCATGCGGTTAATGTCGAACAGGGCATATTCGGTATAATAGAGAACGTCAATGCAGCGGACGACCCTGTCATATACAGGGCACTCACCACACCCAGGGAACTGATATTCTCCAATGTGTTGGTATCGGATGGCAGGCCCTACTGGCTGGGCATGGGAGAGGACATGCCCTATAAAGGAGTCAACTATTCAGGCGAATGGTTCAAAGGCAAGAAGGGTCCGGACGGCCAGGAGATACTGCCGGCGAACAAGAATGCCAGGTACACAATACGCATAAAGGAGCTGGATAACGCTGACCCGAAGGCGGACGACCCGGAAGGCGTGCCTGTGAGCGGATTCATATTCGGCGGAAGGGACTCCGATACCTCGGTACCGGTGTCGCAATCACTGGACTGGGACCATGGCGTCCTCATTGCAGCCAGCCTGGAATCCGAGACAACCGCAGCCACCATAGGCAAGTCCGGCGTCAGGGTGCACAACCCCATGGCTAACATGGACTTCCTCTCCATACCACTGGGCGAGTACATAGGCAACTACTTCAGCATGAAGGACAAGCTGAAGCACCCGCCGTTGATATTCTCGGTGAACTACTTCCTGAAAGGCGACGACGGAAAGTTCCTCAACAGCAAGCTGGACAAGAAGGTATGGCTCATGTGGATGGAAGGCAGGGTGCACGGCGACTTTGATGCCATAAAAACCCCGGTGGACCATATACCAAAATATGAGGA
>QMZP01000133.1 GCA_003663225.1 Candidatus Aenigmatarchaeota archaeon
GGCATAAAGCCGCCTTCCGGCGTCCTCCTCTACGGCCCGCCGGGCACGGGGAAGACCATGCTGGCAAAGGCCGTCGCCAATGAGGCGGGAGCAAACTTCATATCCATAGCAGGGCCGGAACTGCTGTCAAAGTGGGTAGGCGAGTCAGAGAAGCGTGTGAGGGACATATTCAGGAGGGCAAAGCAGGTAGCGCCTGCCATAATATTCTTCGATGAGATAGACGCGCTCGCGCCCAAGAGGGGAGCTGATACAGGCACACACGTGACTGAGAACGTCGTGTCCCAGATATTGACAGCGATGTCAGGCTTGGAGGAGATGAACGACGTCGTCGTGATAGCAGCCACCAACAGGCCGGACATGATAGACACTGCGCTGCTCAGGCCTGGAAGGTTTGACAGGCAGATACTCGTGCCAGCGCCTGACCAGAAGGCAAGGGAAGCCATACTCAAGATACACACAGCCAATATGCCGATAAAGGGCGTTGACATAAAGAAGCTGGCGAAAAAACTCGAGGGCTACACCGGTGCTGATATAGAGGCAGTGGTGAGGGAGGCGGGCCTTGGCGCATTGAGAAAGGACATGAAGAGCAAGACCGTGACGAAGAAGGACTTTGAGGACGCCATAAAGAAGGTGGGGCCGTCTGTTAGGCCCGAGCTGATAAAATTCTACGAGGGCATATCAGATTCCTTCAAGTCACCCGAAGTCAGGAAGAAGAGCAAGAAGGAAGAAGAGCTCGAGAGCTACGTTGGCTAGGCCCTTAACCGGGGCTTCTTGTACTGCAAATTTAAGACATGCCTACAATTATTCGCCATGGAAGATGTAAGGCCGCCCACCGTATCTGGCTCTTTCTACAGTCATGATAAGCATGAGCTCAGGGAGCACCTGTCAGAGCTCTTCTCCGGGGCGAAGTCCGAAGGTACGTGCAAGGCAGTGATATCCCCCCATGCCGGCTACCAATTCTCTGGGATGACGGCTGCATGGGCCGTCAAGGCCTTGAAGCCAGCGAGGACATTCGTTATACTCGGGCCTAACCACGGCGGGTTGGGTGACAGGTTCTCCATAATGAAGTCGGGGAAATGGAAGACGCCACTGGGCAATGTGGCAGTGAACCAGGACATGGCCAAGGAGCTGTCTGAGGATTGCAGCTTCCTTTCAGAGGATACCGATTCCCATATAATGGAGCATTCAATAGAGGTGCAGCTGCCGTTCCTTCAGCACAATTTCGACAGCTTCGACTTCGTGCCAATATCCATCCTGAACACAGACTATTCGGAGAAGTTCCTCAATGAATGCATCAATCTGGGCAAGGTGCTGGCATCAATAACGGAGCAGGCGAGCATTGGCATAATAGCAAGCTCAGACTTCTCCCATTACATGCCAAAGGAAAGCGCTGAGGAGAAAGACCGCCGAGCGCTTGATGAGATACTGAAGCTCGATGCAAAGGGGCTGTTCGAGGCGCTCGAAGACATGGGCGGCTCTGTATGCGGATACGGCCCCATAGCAGTAACCATGGCAGCAGCAAAGGACATGAAGCTCACCCCAAAGATAATACACAAGTCGCATTCCGGTATGGTGACAGGTGACAATGGGTCAGTGGTGTCCTACTATGCTGTCGGCTTCGAGTGACCTGCTATCAGAAAAAACATAAAGCAAGGGATGGCAAAGGCAATCACCCCCTGTATTCGTTCCAAAATTAACCGCCAATCCTGAACATTTTCGTGCCGCACTTGGGGCAGACTCCCTTCGTTGCAGGCTTTCCGTTTTTGAGTGTGACCTTTTGGGCGTCTTTCATTTCTCTCTTGGCCTTGCACTTCACACAGTAACCTTCAGTCATATTAAAACCTCCTATGATAGCTGAATTTAATATGCATTCCTGACTTATATATATTCTTCTTGGGGAAAAAACCCGTATCCAGGCGAGAAAAGGATTCTGAAAGCTTTTTAAGCCCTAAAAAGGAATATAAAATCGGTGATTGTATGTCGAAACTTCCTTTGGCACCCTTCGAGAAGATACTCAAGGAAAGCAGGAAGGGTATAAGGGTGTCTGACAGTGCAACGAAGGAGTTTGTGTTCCTCATGGGTGAGATAGCCAAGGACCTGGCGTACGAGTGCGCTGAGCTTGCGGAGCATGCGAACAGGAAGACCATACTTGACAGCGACGTCAAGCTGGCAGGCAAGAGAAGGAAATGATTTATAAAGGCATAGACAATATTATTCAGGTGATTTCGGTGCCGTGTGGAAAGAAACGCAAGAGATCGAAGATGAAGAAGCATAAGCTCAAGAAGAGAAGGAAAAAGATGAGGCACAGGAAGAAGTGAGGTCTTATTATGGATGAACTCAATCAGACACGTGTTTCAATGGGGGTGCACGTAATCGTTGCCCTCGTGATAGGATTCGTATCCGTTGAGGTAGCGCAGATGAGCAGGAGCCTTTTCGCGATTCTTCTCGGTCTTGGGGTACTCTATGTCACCGGGTTCGTGGTGCAGAGGATGACGGGCAAGAAGGGCATAAAATGGTGGTTCGCCAACGGCATAGCGATGTACCTGTTCTTCTGGCTCATAAGCTGGATATTGTTCTACAACCTCGCGATAGCCTGAGCAAATATTAATACGCTGCGAGGAAAAATAGTAATATGACACATGCTGGTGCCAGGGCTGTCCGGTTCCTCCTCGATACCAATTTCCTGATGATACCGGGCAAGTTCAAGGTTGATGTGTTCGAGCAGCTCAGGGGGTTCGGCAAGTATTCCCTTTACACGCTCGACCTGGTGCTCAGGGAACTGGAGCGGCTCGCGCTCGGGTCGGGCAAGGATTCCGGCCATGCCCGCGTGGCGCTGCAGATGCTGAGGAAGAACGGGGTGGCAGTGCTTCCCACCGATCGGGAAGGGCATACCGACATGGCCATAAGAAGGATAGCTGCCAAGAGGCATTACACCGTATGCACGCAGGACAGGGAGCTGATAAAGAAGCTGCGAAAGGACAGGGTGCCGGTCATAACAATGAGACAGGGAAGGTATCTCAAGAAGGTTGATTGAATGGATTTGTTGAGAGCGGTTCCTACGGGTCCTAATGTGCCTGAAGTGATAAACGTCATAATAGAGATATCCGAGAACTCCCAGAACAAGTACGAGTACAGCGAGAAGTTCAACGTGCTGAAGCTCGACAGGGTGCTTGGCTCGCATCTGAGGTATCCTGCCAACTACGGCTTCGTGCCTAGGGCCTGGTCAAGGGACGACGA
>QMZP01000134.1 GCA_003663225.1 Candidatus Aenigmatarchaeota archaeon
GCAGATTACCCAAACCCCGTGGATTTCACCAGCGGTCTGAACAGCTCGGGAAACACATTCGGTCTTGGGGCAGGATATGACTACTGGGATTGGGAATCGGGAACATATGGTTTCACAGGAAGTTGCGATTTTAGAGGCGTAGTCAATGAGAGGCTTGAGATATATGCATCCGACTCGGGTGACAAGTCATGCGCATATGGTATAGATGTGGAAATAACCCCCGAGATATATTCCCTCATACAATCAGGCAGCAGGATAGCAGTCTCATTCTCATATGAATGGGACGGCAACGATGACCCGTTTGAATCTACAGATGAAGTATGGATAAAGGGCAGATGGACGTCGCCAAATTCAGGAACGCATTATCTCGGCTCAAATCTCGATGACACACACAACCACAGGGACACTACACCCGAGATAGATTCAAGGGACAATCCTGATGATGATTTCTCGGGATTCTTCTATCAAGACATCACTGCATGGGTCGAAGCCCCGGGAACATACTACCTCGATTTCGGCGGAAAGCTCGACAGGAGCTGGCATGGCGAATGGGGATATTTCATGTTCGATGATATCGCTGTAAGCATATATAACGAGACAGAATCCAATATAACGTTCAGCTTTCCCGGCGTCAATATGAGCTATGTCAAGGCAGCCACATTATATTTCGAGGCCAAAGACATAGATCCTTCAAAATACGACTGCGTGTACGTGAATGGATACCATATAGGCATGGCTGACTATCAGGAAGTTAATGGAAGCGATGAATGGCAGCAAGTGAGGTTTGATGTCCCCGTCATGTATCTCAGAGAGGGTGAAAATGAAATAAAGTTCACAGGAGGAACAAGCGAAGGCTGCAACAGAACAGGGGACAACGACGGGTGGTATGCAAGAAACATAAAGCTCTCTCTGGTCCACAGCAACGAGACACATGAATATCTGAGAAAGAAGAGCATGCTTATAATGAGCGACGGGGAAGCAAATACTCTGATAGGCGACTGCCCCAACTATGGTTCATCATCATGTCCCACGGTGAGCGGCTGGCTCACACCCTACCAGGAAACCGTGGAAAGGGCGTGTGAAGCCCATGACAAATACAACATAAGCATATATGCAATAGCCTTCGGAAATGCCGGCCAGGATGCCATAGACATGCTTCGCGATGCAGCATGCTGTGATAACTGCAGCCATTTCTACACCAGCAACAACGAAGATGAGCTCAGGGAAATATATTCCCAGATAGCACAGGGTATTATAAATTCCAGCTGGGTGAACCAGACGCTTGAGACCTCTCAGGACATAGGTGAAATAAGCAGACTGTATGAGGATTCATTTATCAGGATAAATTATTCTTCATACATATCACCTCCCGAATACGGCGAGGTGACATTTACATTCGTGGGTCACAAATTTGAGAACATGAGCGGAAACGCCACAATAACGGACAACGAGACCCTCACCAAGGAGGGATGGTTCTTTGTGCCGAACAATGTAAAAGTAGTAGAGGCCATGGCAACATCATATTCATCGCAGTTCTGGACAGACAGGTTGTATATAAAGAATGAGTCCGGGACAGAGTGGGAGAGGGTCTACTGGATGGGTGACTTCGTGGAACAGAATTATTCAAGGGTAGGTGACCCGTTTATAGTGAACATACCTGTAAGGACAATAGGTCCGCAAAACAACTCCGTGAGGATAGGCACGGGATATGGACCAGAGAACGGGACAGGTGGCTCACCAGACACTCAGATAATTTATACAGGAAGGATAGCAGGCGTCTCACTCGAGGGATACAGCAACGTGTTCCCGAGAGCAGAAGGGAGCAATTTCACAGTATATTACGACATAGACGGCGACAACATCTCAGACGGCTCAATAAACGTGAGATTCGGCTCAAACCCGGATGATATATTTGACCCGATAAACGACTCTATAGACAATGCATTCATGCGACTTATGAACTCACTGAATGTGGTATGGGATACAAGCCCTGAAGGAATTGGTTCAGGAACTCCTGAAGATCCATATGACGGGAGCATATATAATCCAATAGATTTCCAGATAAGCAATGAGATAAACATAGACTCCACGCTTATAAGCGGCGTCCCGAGTATGTGGGGACCCGTTAATCTTGAGGTGAGGGTATGGAACTAAACAGCAAAAAGGGGCAGATATATTCATTGATAGCGATACTCCTCACTATCCCTATAATGCTTTTCATAGCCTATTACGTTACAGAATCACAGAACATGAGATACGGTTCACTGGAGAAGGTTGTTTCTGACCAGATGCACGAAGTCGAGACGAGCCTTGAGAACGATTTCGAGCAGGCGTTGGAGATATCCGGCAAAAGAGCATTCCTTGCTGCAACTGATTATGCAATAAGCACAAGCAATTATCTCGATGATGCCGAATACAGGCTAAGAGAGCTGATTGAACATGGGACAATGTATGGGAATTCTTCTTTCGTGATGTACAACCAGACTGTTCCTGACTGGATAAGCAAAATACTCGCTCTCGACCTCGGATTCAATATAGATTTGAATTATGAAGATGTTTCCATAAGAGACCTGAACGGATTCAATGCAAAGATACAGAGTACCCTCATTGTCAATATATCAGACCGGTTCGGAATAGCAAGCATAGACAAGACTGCTGTAAAGAGGTCGGTGGTTTCGCTTGAAGGATTGGAGGATCCCCTCTTCCCTCTAAATACCTTAGGTTTTGTCAGCAGGTCATTGAGGCCATATCCATACCCGTATCATGCACTCAAGGTTGTGACAGGACAGACAAACATATACAGCTGTTCAGGAGAGATAACATTCGACCCATCTGACCCTGACCCGTCAGAAAAGATTCTTGTAATACATGACGCTCTAGGAGTATCAGGATTTGCAGGCGTGATAGGAGAGACTGCAAACCTGCCATCAGTATCTTGCTATCTTGTCAATGCACCGGATGCCGTTAATAAGATAAACAAGACCCTGCGCTGGTCAGGATACGATGATATATACATAGACCACGATACAGACTCTGTATGGTCGCTTCCGATAATAGATGCCATAGACAAGGGATACTACTCCACATTCAGTACAGGTGGCCCAAACATTTTGATGAGGCTGGAGGGGAACATAACCGCAGTAAATAATGGATTAGAATCCTTTGTAAATCTCCCGAATATAAAGAGCAAGGGGATAGACGTCAAGAC
>QMZP01000135.1 GCA_003663225.1 Candidatus Aenigmatarchaeota archaeon
CTGGGACGTTGTGCAGTATTTCAGACGGTTTGCTGAGAGCAGTAACGCCACCCGTCCTGTAATCCAGCTTGGATGTTATGGTGCCGCCCACGGATATCATGGAAACAGACGGTTTGCTGGGTTTGAAGCGCAGCCTCGGAATCTTCCCGCTGCCTTTCTCGTAATCGCTCTCCTTCCTTATGCTGGCGGGTTCCCTGCTCATGGACTTCGATATACCAGCGTCCTTGAACCTTATGCCTACGTTGTACCCGTTGTCCAGCTTTATTATGAGGGTCTCGGGATCGCCCGCCCCTGTCTGCGGCATGAGCAGGCCCTCTGTCTCCTTTCCCAGCTTCTTGACACAGACCCTGTCGCCGGTCTTTATGCCCCTGCTCTTCAGCGCCTTCCTGACCTTTTCAGAATACATGCTATATTATGGTAGTTCTTTAATTAAATGGGTTCGCTCATCTGCGTATGAGCTTGTACAGATACAGCCTGGAAAGATGGACAAGATAATCGAATATCTCGGTGTTGCCCATCTTGCTCTGGCCCGCCTCCCTGTCACCGAAGGTTATGGGAACCTCGAGGGGTTTCTTGTACCTGCCTTTCACCAGTATCTCGAGCAGCGTCTTGAATCCCTTGTTACGGAATCTTACGCCTTCTATGACGCCGCGCCTGAAGAAGAAGAACCCGGCAACAGAGTCCTTGACAGGGCTAAGAGGCCTGGCGAGCATCATGGCTCCCCATGAGAATATGCGCCTCTTAAGGGGCCAGTCCTCCTTTATCTTTCCCTCGTTCGTGTACTTGCTCCCGACCGTTATGTCAGCCATGCCCTCAAGGACAGGCCTTATCATCTCCGGGAGCTTCTCCGGCGGATGTGAAAAATCAGCGTCTATGCATCCAATGACGTCAGCCCGTGCATTCATGAAGCCGTCCACGTCAGCCTGTATCAGACCCCTCTTCTCGGGGCGCTCTACCACGCGCACCGGGTATTTCTTGGATAGCTTCTTTGCTATATCAGCCGTCCCGTCCGGGGAGTTGTCGTCGACCACTAGTATCTCGTGGGTTATCTTCGCATCTTTAAGGGCACTGTGTATGCTTGGTATCAGCTTGGGCAGGTTGTCAGCCTCGTTGTAAGTGGCCACTATGACAGATGCTTGCGGCTTTTCCATGGGGAATTATTCGCAGCGGATATTTAAATTGTGCCGGAGCAGAGCTTTTAAGCCGCGATTCGAATGATATATCATGCCAAAGGCCAAGAAGGTCGTGTCAGGCAAGGAATTCTCGCCGCTGCCCAGCCTCAAGTCCGTATATTACGTACAAATTGCTGTCATACTATTCTTTGCTCTCTTCACATGGTATCTGCCTGTTGTCTTCTTCGAGCATTCCATTGCATCGGTGATTCTGTCGGTCTTTGTGTGGCCCACAGTGATAGTCGCCGCGATATGGGTGCCAAAGTACTACAGGACCATGAAGTACAGGCTCGGCAAGGACGAGATAGAGTGGGCAAGGGGTGTTTGGTTCAGGAACACGGGCATAGTGCCGTACAACAGGATAACGAACGTTGACATATCCCAGGGACCGCTTTCCAGGATGTTCGGGCTGTTCTCGCTCAAGATACAGACAGCGGGATATTCGGCGAACGCGTCATCCCCCGCGGAGATAAAGATAGAGGGCATAGACAATCCCGAGGAGATAAGGGACATAATAATAGGGTTCGTGAGGGGGAGGAAACCCGTGGCATCCGAGACTTATGGGTATCCGGACGGCAGTTCCGTTCTGAAAGAGCTCGTCAAGATAAGGAAACTGCTTGAGAAGGGCGCCAAGAGGTAATGCGCTGCATGCGTCTGGCAAGCGGTGAACCAATTTTAATGGGGCGTACAAATGTATAGTATGGATGCTGAAGACATTCTGAGGGAGTCTGAGGGGGCTTACGACGAGTCGCAGGAAAAGGACTACGTCGACCTAGGAAAGGACAAGGAAGTGAAGGTAGTGGACAACGGGGGGACTCCCGAGATAAAGGAGCTGTCCGAAGAAGAGAGGAAGGGGATAGAGGAAAAGAGGCGGCAACAAAGGGCCGAGAAGGATGCCAGGACAAAGAAGGAGATAACATCCCTTGACCTGTACTTCCTGGCAAGGGAGCTCAGGCAGCACCTGAACGGCGCGGTGTTCAGGAAGATATACCAGTACAGCGGCAGAGATACCAAGCAGATGATACTGGGTTTTTTCGTGCCGGGCAGGGACGACAGGCTCTTGTACATCGACAACAAGAAGATGTACATGACCAAGAAGAAAGAGCCGGCGCCTCAGGAGCCGCCGAGCTTCTGCATGTTCCTCAGGAAGCACCTAATGGGGAAGAAGATAAGGGACATAAAGCAGCACGGGTTTGACAGGGTAGTGGAAATCTCGACCGGCGAGAACATACTAATATTCGAGATGTTCTCTAAGGGCAATGTCATACTCTGCGACTCGTCTTATAACATAATAATGCCCCTTGAAGTGCAGAAATGGAAGCACAGGGAGATAAAGCCCAAGGTCCTGTACAGGTTCCCTCCCAGCCAGGCCAACCCTGTGTCCATGGACCCGTCCAAGTTCTACCGTCTGCTTAAGGATTCTGACAGGGATGTGATAGCAACGCTTGCCACCACCCTTTCGCTGGGCCCCGAATACGCAAAGGAGGTGTGCATCAGGGCGGGAATAGACGGAAACAAGCCGGCAAAGGCCATAACTTCGGCCGATGCATCAAGCCTCAAGACGGCGCTGATGGAGATGGATGTATCCAAGCCCAAGCCCTGCGTCTATAAGGACATGGTGTCCCCGTTCGTGCTCGAGTCGAGGGAGGAGAAGCCTGAGATAAAGGAGACCTTCTCCGATGCCCTTGACGAGTTCTTTTCCTTCCAGATGCTGCAGGTGAAGAAGGAGCAGGTGAAGAAGGACGCTGAGAAGAAGATAGAGAAGGAGCAGAAGATAGCAAAGAAGCAGTCTGATGCTGCTGATAAATGGGAGAAGATAGCGGAGGACTCCAAGAACAGCGCAGAGCGAATATACAATTATTACCCGGTAGTCGAGGCTATAATAAGAGGGATACGGACGGCCAAGGATTCCGGCCTGTCATGGCGCGAGATAACGCAGAAGGTGCAGGGCGAAGCAACCCCAGAAGCGGAGTAAGTGAAGAAGATAAAGGAAGGCGAC
>QMZP01000136.1 GCA_003663225.1 Candidatus Aenigmatarchaeota archaeon
CAGCCATGCCTGTTCGGCCACTGCTGCTCCGGCTCTTGTGTGAACACGTATACAAGTTCCACGCATTGTGGTTCATGTGGAAACACATGCCAGCCTAATGCCATATGCTTCAGCGGCGAATGCGTCACCACGTCCTTTGCCGATGCCGCGCCTGGGTTCGAGCCATATCCTATCCTTTTGCTGATTTTCGCTGTGGCTGCCTCGTTTTTCACAGCTTATAAACTATCCATGACAAGGATAATGTAATGGAAGATATTCACCAGGTGCTTGACAAGAACGAGAAGGTGCTTTGGGACGGAAAGCCAAATTTCTGGCCATTTGTCCTGGGCTCCATGTTGCTAAGTGTTGTGGGACTGTTCTTCATCGCCATACCATTGTTCATGGTTATGGCTAGCGGGTCTATATTCATCCTCATAATGCCGCACTTCTGGATAGGCATTGCCCTGACATTCGGTGGCCCTCTTTACAGCTGGCTGGTTTACAGGTATATTCATTATGCTATAACGAACAAGCGTGTGATAATAAAGAGCGGGCTCGTCGGCAGGGATTTCAAGATAGTTGATTACGACAAGATAACGAACGCCGAAGTCAACATAAGCATATGGGACAGGCTCCTGGCCAAATCAAGCGGCTCCATATACATATTCACTGCAGGGACAATTTCATATGGCAGGAACGGCCCCTACCATACGCCGTACAGGCTTAGCAACGTGCCTGAACCGTACAAGGTGTTCAAGTACTTCAAGAAGGTATCATTCGACGTAAAAACGGACATAGAATACCCCAACAAATACAGGCCTGACACGAACCCCGGTTATAAGACCAGATACGAAGGCACTAAGAAACGATAGAATTATCGCTTTTTTACTGTCTGGCGTCGTCTTTCGTGCCCTTGAGCGTGGAAAGTATTTAAACTTGCATGGAGGATAATAAAATGTTGTCTTGCGTTCTACGCAAGACAGGTGATATCATGCCTTTAGGTGGAGTATACAAGGACAAGGACCTCGAAGACCTGTACAGGTCAAACATAGAAGAGACAGAGGCTTCTGAGACCAGGATGATAAGGGACGAGGAGCCTGAGAGGGAGGTCATTGAGAAGACAGTCACGGTCAGGAAGAGGGATGCCGCTCCGAAGCTAGAGGAAGACGAGATAGAGTCCCTGAGGAGGATGAGCCCTGAGATTATAGGGAGCCTGTTCGACAGGGTAAAGTTCATCCAGGAAAGGATAGATGAGATAAAGGATATGATGAAGTCCAGGGAAGAGATACACAAGAGCATGATAACTGACATAGACAGTGACATAACAGAGAAGGAGGATATGGTTTCGAGGAGCCCCGACCTCGAGGACAGGAGGAACCTCAAGCTTGACATATCAATTCTTAGAAAGGAGAAAAGGAGCGAGGTAAGGCAGTATTGGCGGGATCTCATGGAGCTGCGTACCGAGCTTCAGGAGCTCATGGAGAAGCACCGCAACGAGTCCAAGATAGCGGGCCTCTTCAGGGACGAGGCAGAGGAGCTCCTGAAGGAATGAACGGAGGCTTGGAATGATAGACACCAAAGAGAGGATATTTACTGATGAAGTAAAGAAGCTCGTGCCTGTCCTTGGGAAGGACAAGGCAGAGAGGCTCACGCTTCCATAACTCCTCGGTGACGAAGAGACGAGGGCGCGCATATTCGAGCTCGTTGATGTCATAAAGGCCAGGGTGTTCGCGGACAATGACCTGAAGAACACAGTACTTGCAGAGCCGCCTGAGAGGGAGCTTGCGGGTAAGGGAGACCTCGAGCTGGGGAAGGTGCTGTATGGCAGGAAGAAGTTGTATCCCTTCAGGATAGACCACAACATGCTGCTAACACACATGGCGCTCTTCGGCTCGTCCGGTTACGGCAAGACTAACGTGGCATACCTGCTTACGGAGAAGCTGTCCAAAATGGGTGTGCCTGTCATAATATTCGACTTCTCGAAAAGGAACTACAAGGACCTGTTGGCGACCGGCCTGAAGGATAATATAGACATTTACACCGTTGGCAGGGATGCCGCTCCTTTCAGGTTCAACCCACTCAGGCCTCCCGACGGAGTCCAGCTCTCCCAATGGATGAAGGAGTTCGCCAGCATATTCGACCACGCCTACTGGCTCCTGGGCGGCGGCAGGCATATAATACTCAAGGCGATTGATGACGTGTACCAGAGGAAGGATTCCCCCAGGCTGATAGACCTGAAGAGGTGGATAAGCGAGTATGGGGAGGAGAAGCTCCCTGCAAGAGAGAGGAACTGGTTGTCCACTGCTGAGAGGCCGCTGGAATCGCTGTGCTTCAAGGAGATAGGCGAAGTGTTCGATTGTGACAGGGGAATAACACCAGACAGCTTCTTCAAGCCCGGGAAGATAACGATACTAGAGCTGGATTCGCTGGACACCAATGACAAGACGTTCTTCATAGAGATCCTGCTGCAGTGGATAAGGGACTGGATGCTCATATCGGACAGCAGGGAGAAGCTGAAAGCGGTGGTCATACTGGAGGAGGCGCACCACGTCCTCAACAGGGACAAGTCCCTTAAGCTGGGGTCCGAGACAGTGATGGAGCTCGTTTTCAGGGAGGTCAGGGAGCTGGGCCTGGGGATGATATACATAGACCAGCACCCATCAATGGTATCCTATCCGGCAATAGGCAACACGTCAACACACGTGTTCATGAACCTGGGACTGGACACGAAACACGCCTCGGACATACTGGATTCCAGCAACATGCTGGGGCTTGATTACGATGAAGAAGGGAATTACCTCAGAAGGCTCCCTGTGGGACATGGGTTCATCCTGTGCAGGTCAGCAGAGTTCAATGAGCCTTTCCTTGTGGAGTTCCCCCATGTGCCAATACCAAAAGGAAGCATAAGCGACAGCGACATAGCGGAGCATATGAAGGGCAAGGTGGAACATTTCCTTGAGGTCGAAAAAGAGGAAGCCAGGGAAAGGGAGAAGGCCAAGATAGAGAAGGAACTGCAGGACATACCGCCGGAGGACCTCGATGACGGAGAATGGAGGATAATGGAGAACCTGGGACAGGGGCATGGATCTTACGCCTCCCAGATATACAAG
>QMZP01000137.1 GCA_003663225.1 Candidatus Aenigmatarchaeota archaeon
ACGGGGACATAGAGAACACCGACGCTTTCGTGGCCATGACGGGTGATGACAAGACCAACCTAATGATATGTGAGGTTGCGAAGGACTTCAAGGTACCCAAGATAGTTGCGCGCGTGAACGAGACCGCCAGTGAGGAGGTCTTCATGAAACTTGGCATAACCGCGAGCATAAACACCACAACATCCGTTGTGTTCGATTTCAAGAAGGCAATCGAGGAATCCGGTGAGAGGCTGATAGGGATAGTCGCGGGGGAGAAGGTGGAGGTGTTCGAGAAGGTCGTGTCAGCCAAGTCAAAACTCAACAACAAGAAGATTTCTGACATACAGGAGGACTTCGTCATAGGCGCAGCCTACAGGAACGGTGAACTGATAAAGATTAAGCCCAACACGAAGCTGCAGGAAGGTGATGTGCTCGTCATATGTGCCCCTATAGAAGGGGTCAAGAAGATAAGCTCCCTTTTCTGATTTTTCCGGCGAACCGCTCAATAATGCCATCCATTCCGGGCCTGCCTATGCTCTCAAATTCGTATGTTACACGCACGCAAGGCTTCCTTATATCAAGGTACCTTGCCAGGTCTATTGGCGTCCCTATGACTACAGAGTCGCACTTTGCTGCGTTTATTGTCTCTTCAAGCTCCTTCATCTGCTTCTTTCCGTATCCCATGGCAGGCAGCACCTTCTCAAGATGGTTGTATTTTTCGAATGTAGACCTTATGCTGCCTACAGCATATGGCCTCGGGTCTATTATCCTCTTGGCACCGTATTTCTTCGCGGTGAGATAGCCTGCTCCTACCTTTAAACCTCCATGGGTCAGCGTCGGGCCATCCTCCACCACAAGCACATCCTTGCCCCTTATCAGCTTGGGGTCGTAAGCCTTTTTCTTCATGTCCGCCATCACTATGGGGGCGTTCGTGTTCATTTCCTTCAGGTTCTTCTTTATCTCTTCGATGTTTTCCTTGGTTGATGTGCGCGTCTTGTTTATCACCAGCACATCAGCCATCCTTACGTTCACCGACCCATGATAATAGGACTTCTCATGCCCCGGCCGCCTGGCGTCCGCTATCGTTATGCTAAGGTCGGAGTGATAGAAAGGAAAGTCATTGTTGCCGCCGTCCCATATTATGATATCTGCCTCCTTCTCGGCCTCCTTTAGTATGCGCCCGTAGTCCACGCCAGAATATACTATCACGCCGTTTACTATATGCCCTTCATATTCCTCTCTCTCCTCGATGGTACACTTGTGCCTGTCCAGGTCTGAGACCACAGCGAAACGCTGCACCGCCTGTTTCTCAAGGTCACCATATGGCATTGGATGCCTTATGACCACCACGCGGAAGCCCATGCCTGTGAGCTTCTGTGATATCATCCTTGTCAAGGGGCTCTTGCCTGACCCGGTCCTGACCGCACAGACCGATATAAGCGGCTTTCTGGACTTCATCATAGTAGAGCCCGGGCTGAGCAGCATGAAATCCGCCCCCGCAGCGCTCACCGCAGAAGCCATCCCCATGATATAGTCGTTGCTGACATCGGAGTATGAGAAGACTACCACATCCGCGCCCAGCTTCCTTATTGTCCTGCCTATGTCGGCCTCCGGGTATATGCGTATATCCTCTTTGTAAAGCCTGCCTGCAAGGCTTTTTGGGAACTTCCTGTTGGATATCCCGGGTATCTGGTTCGCGGTGAATGCTACGACCGTATAGTCGGGGTTGTCTTTGAAGAAGGAGAGGAAGTCAAAGAAGTCCCTCCCGGCGGCTCCTGCTATTATCACTTTGCGCGGGGACTTCACCATATCACCTTGGGTATGAAATCAAGCATCTCTGAGACAAAAAATCCCGGGCCGTTCTCCTTGACCGCCATGTCACCGGCAGACCCGCTTATCCATGCAGACGCCGAAGCTGCATCAAATGTGTCTATGCCGCGGGCCAGGAGGGAGCCGCATATCCCGGCAAGCACGTCGCCTGTGCCTCCCTTGGTCATGTACTCATTACCTGTCCTGTTTATAGCCTGCCTGTACCCGTCCGATATTATGTCGGCATGCCCCTTGAGCAGTATAGTGACCTTCAGCTTCCTTGAAAGCGCATTAACCTCACTCAGCCTTTCCCCGATGTTATGGCTCGGGCCTTTCCCACCAAGCGACCGGAACTCCCCCTCATGGGGCGTCAGCACGAAATCCTTCCTGAGCAGACCCCTATCGCCAGATACGGCATGCAGGCTTTCTGCGTCCAGAACGCATGGCCTGTCAATCCTCTTCAGTATGCCCCGTATCGCCTCATACGTCTGGGGCATCCTGTCAAGCCCCCCGCCTACAAGGACAGCATCCGCCCATTCGGAGAGCTCAAGTACGTGGCTGACATCCTTCTTGGACAGGTGGTTCCCGCTCAACGGCTCTGTTATTATGTCCGGCTTGAAGCACGCTATTATGTCTGCTGCCCTCTTCGGGGCTGCTACCAGCGTGAGGTCAGTGCCTGAGCGTATGGCTGCCATTGCAGCCAATGCGGGGGAGCCGGAGTATCTCAGGCTCCCGCCCACAATCAACAGCTTGCCGTTCTGGCCTTTATGGGACCATTTATCCCTGCCGGGGAAAAGCGATTTGATGAGCCCCCTGGTCACGTTCTCCATGCAATATATTTGTCTTCAGGTCTTAAAATCTGAAGCTTAAATATAGGGAAGACAAACACAAATCAGTGGGTAAATGGACAAGAGCATGTCAGAGGTAATTAAGGATTGTGAGGAACACGCGAAAAGGAGCGGCTACTCGCTCAACCCGAATAAGAAGTTCCTTGAAGCGATAGCAAGGGGTCTTTCAATGAACGAGTATCACCACGGAAAGAGATACTGCCCATGCAGGCCCATAACAGGGAACCGGGAAGAGGATGAGAAGAACGTGTGCCCGTGTGTGTATCACAAGGAAGAGATAGAGAAGGACGGCAAGTGCCACTGTAGCCTGTTTTTCAGAGGAGTCTAAATTTGACCCTGTCAATGATCATTCATCGACGTTTATCTGGGCCTTCTGGAGCCTGCCAGAATAGTCGATGTATAC
>QMZP01000138.1 GCA_003663225.1 Candidatus Aenigmatarchaeota archaeon
GGTCAGAAAGGTCGAATGGTGGCCTTATATCAGAATATACTGTTCTGTAGGGCCCCATGAGATGAGGTCTCTTTCCGTGTCTCTCCTTTAGTTCTCTCTTCTGGACAATGTAGCGCAACGTCATACTCTTCGCCTTGCGGTTGGTTACGGATACGGATTGGTTAATCCAATGTTAGCCGTCGGCTGATGCTTCGCCTTGCAGTTGGTGACGGGTACGTCACTTCGTGACGTCGGCTGATGCTTCGCCTTGTGGTTGGTTACGGATTGGGCGACTTCGTCTCCCGCGTTTTAATCTTGCGCACATGCAATCGGTGACGGGTCTGCTGCCTTCGGCAACAGCGTTTAAACATGCGCGCTTGCGGTTGGTTAACGGGGCCGCTATGCAACAGCGTCTAAACCATTGCATTGCAGCTAAGGCATCTATTGATAATTGCACAACGGGATTAAAAACTATGATTTGGTTTTTGTTTTCCTTTTCTTGGAGGTCTTCTTGTCCTTGTAATCAAAACCGCACCTGACACAAAACCTCCACGGTCTCTTTCCTCCCACCCTGACCTCTATCAGATGAAGACCGCATTTGCACAGAGTAGGCATTGCCTGAACAAACCCGTGCTGGGGGAGTGGGAATGAATTATGGCATTTGGGATATTTCGAGCATCCAACAAACCGTTTCCCTGTGCGGTGGGAATGGATTATCCTCAATGTTCCCTCGCCGCATTTGTTGCACGTCCCCACTGTATGAATCTCCTTCTCATATTCCCTGACTGCCTTGAGGATGTGTGTCCCTATGTCCTTTTCATGCTGCTTGAAACCGTCAAGTATTTTCTCGAGTTCCCTCTCGGCCTCTTTTATAACATCCTCCCTCCTGAGTTTGCCCGCCTCTATAGCTTCCATCTCCTGCTCGAATCTTCTGGTAAGCTCCACAGATATGATTTCAGGCGAATGTCTCTCGAGGGCATTGATGACGGATTCGCCCAGCTCTGTGACCACGATGGATTTGCCCTTGATGTAGCTCCTGTCGTATAGAGTCTGGAGTATCTGTGCACGGGTTGCCTTGGTCCCCAGGTTCTTTTCCTCCATCTCCTTGAGTATGCTCGCCTGGGTGTACCTGTTTGGTGGTTCGGTCTCCTTCTCAAGCATCTCCAGCTTCTTGTTTTTGGCAGCATCACCCTTCTGTATGTCAGGGAGTATCTGCTCCTTGATGCTCAGGTATGGCCTGTAAAACTCCATCCAGTTCTCCCTGATTGTCCTGATTCCATGGGCAACGAAATCTTCGCCCCCGATACCTATAACAACACGGGTCTGCTCCCTGATGGCGGGCTCGCCAAAGACTGCCATGAACCTTC
The DNA here is from genome assembly GCA_003663225.1 of Candidatus Aenigmatarchaeota archaeon. Lineage (GTDB taxonomy): Archaea > Aenigmatarchaeota > Aenigmatarchaeia > QMZP01 > QMZP01 > QMZP01. The sequence goes on from QMZP01000138.1 coordinate 1,347, forward strand.
TCACTATCATGTCATAGACCTTTTTATGATAGGATGCAAGCTTTGTTGGTCTGTGCCCTGTGGGGAATATAGCAGGATGAGCGGAATCCGTTTTCTTGCCCTCGTTTGGTTTAAGATTCGGCTTGTCAAGGAGTTTTCTTGCAAGTTCACCATATTCGAGTTGTGAAGACAGTTTCTTGAGTATGTCTCTATATCCTATCTTGGGAGGAAGCTTCTGGCTGGAGGTTCTTGGATATGATATAAGCGCATTTTCGTAGAGGTGCTGGGCATAATCAAGAGTCTGTTTTGGGGAATATCCGAACCTTGAATATGCCTCTCTCTGGAGGGATGTCAGGTCAAATGGAACCGGGGGTTTCTGTTTTACCTGTTTCTTTTCAACTTCCTTGACATGACCATCCCTGCCCTTGCATTTCTTCAGAACAGAATCCGCTTCCTCTTTCTTCCAGAACCTGTCCTTAACATGGCCTGCTATAAGGGTTTTACCGTCGACGAGCGCGTGGAGATTGATTTCCCAGTATGGTTTGGATTTGAATGCCTCTATCTCTCTCTGCCTTTCCTCGAGAATCCTGAGGGTCGGCCCCTGAACCCTTCCTGTTGAGAGAACCCAATATCCGCCTGAATGTTCAAGAGCGAGAGTAAGCGCACGCGAGAGATTTATACCAAAAAGCCAGTCCATATGGTGCCGTGCAAGGCCTGCCTCTATCTGAGGGAAGTCGAGTTGAGGGGATGCGTTTTCATATGCTTCAACAAGGTCTGCCGGCGTCAGAGTGGAAAACTTCATTCTTTTGCCATCAGCCGCTTTGCATATGAACCTTATGATGTTCCATGCTATTACACTTCCTTCTATATCAAAATCACAGGCTGATACAAACTCAGAGGCACTCCTGGCGAGTGATTCCATGTTCCTGAAGTATTTGGTTGCCCATTTATTGCTCTTCTGCTCTATGGTGGGAACCCATTTGACATCAAAGACAGGATATTTCCATTTTGCTTTGGGGTTCGCTTCAGTCAGGACAAAGAGATGACCAACTGCAGGAGCAACCACGATTTCCTTCCCGTCACGCTCAAATCTGTAATATGGTGCACCGCCTTTCTCCAGTTTTTTTGCCTTGCCACCAGAAAGAGCAGCAGCTATCCGCTGGGAAGCGTTTGGTTTTTCGCATATTATAAGGGTATAGCCCATAACATACAATTAGGGCGGCTCTTTTAAATCTTTCCTTTTAGGTCAGGAACTCATACACACATGGTATATGGATGTGTCCACAAATGGCTGGATTGCAAACCAATAAAAAGGATTTCTCCAAGAAATACCCATGCACGAGTGCAGGAAGTGTCCCTATTTCAAGAAGGAGGAGAAGAACCAGCTCAGGGGAGGACGTGTTATTGTAGGGTTCTGTAAGCTAAGGCAGAAGCATATTTCTGATGTCACCCTGAACAACACGGCGTGCAAGGACAGGGCAGTTATATCCTTATAGTGGATTGGTTCATCTCTGGGTTATATCTTCATTCTCATCTCTAAGTGATAATCAAGGAATCCCCATTTCTTATATATCTTATAGGCATGCCTGTTCTCGGCATTCACCATTATAGAGGTATGCTCGAGTCCTTTCTGCTTAAACCATCTAATTGCCTCATCCTTGAATCGTGAAGCAATTCCCTGTCCCCTGTAC
>QMZP01000139.1 GCA_003663225.1 Candidatus Aenigmatarchaeota archaeon
CAGTGGGTACCATTATGTTCCCCCTGGCTATGTTAGACTGCTCTATGTGTGTTGCAAGCCCCTCCATGGCTGTCCTCCTGAGATGCGTCTCAACCGCATCGTCGCCCCTTTCCCCGACAGGCTTCCCTGTCGCGGAGTATTCATCAGCGGTCGGCGCCGAGGGGCTGTGCTTCCTTTCCCAGTGAAGATGCTCTATACAATGTCTCACATCATGCAGATACCCGTATTCCTCGATTTCATCAAAGAAGTGGTGCACCATCGCGGTCTCCATCTCAGGGTCTATGGTTATTTCACTGGCCTTCTCCAGCCTCGACCTTATTTCACTGTTAAGGACAGGCACGGCATACCCTCCCCAGGTGTCCCAGTTGACGTTCTTGGGCATCCTGTCCTGAAGCGCCCTGAGCATCTCGAACGTCCTTGGGCCGTATTCCTCGGGGCCGGCGCTGTCCCATACCAGGTATATGAACCTTGCGACAGTCTCTGCAGCCCTGCTGGCATAGAATTCCCTGACGTTGTCCCAGTAAGTGCCGTCGAATTCCCTGCTATCCGACTGCCACTCACTCTTCGCCATCTGGTCCACCATCTGCCTCAGATGGCCCCCTCTGTAGTCGGGGTCAAGCACGTACTTCTTTATGTCCTGCATGGCATCATTCATATGCGTCACTGTCTCCCCTTATTGGCAGGGTCCATATTTAAAGCTTTCCCACTTTAGTGGGATTTTGGATGGAACGATACCTTTAAATATCCTGTTCACAGTATATTGAACAGCACAACAGAATAGGGGCTTTTTCTGTTAGTACTTTAAACCAAGATGGCACTGCATATTCTGCATGCCATAAGGAGTGATTGAAATGAAAAGAAAAATAGAAAGGAAAAAGATAGACTACAATAGTCTAAGGGACATAGTCCCGGATACGTCCGTGCTCGTGCACGGCAAGCTTTCCGCTCTTATAGAGGAAGGCAAGATAAAGGACGCAAGGATCATAATCCCGCAGACCGTCCTGGACGAGCTCCAGGCACAGGCTTCAAGGGGAAGAGATATCGGCTTTGAAGGTCTCGACGAGATCAAGCGCATAAGGAATACAGGAGAGAAGAAGGGCGTAAGGGTCGAATTCACAGGAAAAAGGCCCACCCTTGAGGAGATACAGCTGGCCAAGAAGGGCAGGCTGGACGCCATAATAAGGGACTTCGCCGCAAAGGAGAAGGCCACCCTTATAACATGCGACTATGTCCAGGCCCTCGTAGGCGAGGCTGAGGATGTGCCTGTTGTGTACATACCCCAGCCCGTAGGCAAGGACCTCCCGTTGGAGAAGTTCTTCACACCAGACACACAATCAGTGCACTTCAAGTCAGGCGTGAAGCCATTTGCCAAGAAGGGCAAGCCCGGAAGCGTGGAGCTTGTCACCATAAGGGACAAGCCGTTTACAGAGGAGGAGATAAACGAGATAATAAATGACGTCATGTCAAAGACGCGCACTGACGAGAACTCGTTCATTGAGATAGGGAAGCAGGGCGCGATGGTCGTCCAGTCCGGCGATTACAGGATATCGATAACCAGGCCGCCATTCGCTGACGGCCTTGAGCTTACAGCAGTGAGGCCCATAGCCAAGGTCAGCATAGACGACTACAAGCTGCACGACGAGCTGAAGAAGAGGCTCGTCTCGGGAACCGAAGGGGTCCTGATATCAGGGCCGCCGGGATCCGGCAAGTCGACCTTCGCGGCGAGCGTCGCAGAGTTCCTGGTGTCGAGCGGCAAGATAGTGAAGACGTTCGAGCAGCCGAGGGACTTGCAGGTAGGCCCGGAGGTGACACAGTACGCACCGCTAGAGGGCGACTGGGAGAAGACCTCCGAGCTGTTGCTGCTGGTCAGGCCTGACTACACGATATTCGACGAGGTCAGGAAGACCAGGGACTTCCGCGTGTTCGGCGACATGAGGCTGGCTGGCGTGGGGATGATAGGCGTGGTCCATGCCACGGATACTGTATCATCGATACAGAGATTCGTGGGAAGGATAGAGCTTGGCATGATACCCCATGTCATAAACACCGTGATATACATAAACGCAGGCAAGGTCGAGAAGGTCTACGAGATATCCATGACTGTCAAGGTGCCTTCTGGAATGCAGGAGGAGGACCTCACGAGGCCTGTCGTGGAAATCAGGGACTTCGAGACCAAGAAGCTGGAATACGAGATATACACATATGGAGAGGAGAACGTGATAGTTCCTGTCAAAGAGGAACAGAAAGGCTCTCCTGCCAGGAGGCTGGCCGCTGAAACCATAAAAAAGGTGATAAGCAGCTATGACCGCAACGCCGAAGTGGAGCTCGTATCAGACACCAGAGCCAACGTCAAGGTCAACCCAGACGTGATACCGAGGCTTATAGGCTCGAAAGGCAAGAACATAAGCGAGCTCGAGGGCAAGGTTGGCATAAAGCTGTCGGTGGAGCCCAAGGGCGGGACCTTCAAGAAGGACCTTCCCTGGAACTTTGAGGAGCACGGCAGCTCCATTTACCTCACAATCTCCCCTGACCTCACAGGGAAGCAGGTTGAGGTGTACGACGGTGAGGACTTCGTCTTGTCCGCCCACGTTGGTAAGAAGGGCAAGATAAAGGTGAAGAAGAGGTCTGACATAGGGAAATCCATCCTGAGTGCTGTCTCAAAGGATAGCCTCAGGATAGTATCCTGAAATTCAAATGAAAAGCAACTGGAGGGGTTCAGGACTTCACAAGAAGCCTTGCCTTCTCCGGATCATATTTCCAGTCATGAGGGAGTATCTTCCTCTCCTTATAGTACCTGGAAAGCCTTCTTATCTTTGATTCTGTCAGCTCAAGCCCTCTCTGGGACGTGTAATCACGGCCATTCTTGTCGAGGTGCGCCCTGAGCCTGACAGCCCTTCTCATGAGGTTGAACATATCCTCAGGCATCTTCGGATATACATCATGCTCCTTCATTACCCTCGCTATCCTGTTCTTGGTGCAGTCACGGACGGACGGC
>QMZP01000140.1 GCA_003663225.1 Candidatus Aenigmatarchaeota archaeon
AACGGCATATTCATAGCCCACGGGCCCGACATAGCCGTGGGCAAGGAGATAGCCAATGCCCGCATAACCGACATAGCGCCGACCGTGCTGCACATGTTCAGCCTCCCCATACCCGATGACATGGACGGCAAGGTGCTTGACATATTCAGGAAAGGGTCTGGCCCGGGCAAGAGGAAGCCCGCAAGGTACAAAGCGGAGAAGCATGCCGGGGAAAGGACGCATAAGGGCACAGGCGATGAGGAAAAGATGAAGCAAAGGCTCAAAGAGCTGGGCTACATGTGATAGAATGACAAGGCTTTTCATTGTCGGTGATGAGAACAATGCAAGGAAAGCGCTCAGACTATCCGCTTCTAGTGATATCATACTAATGCTGGACGGTGCGGAGGCCCTTAGGGACGACGCGCGCAATGCTAAGGTATGTGACGATTACATTGACAAGTCATTCCATAGCAAGTCCAGAAAGGAAGCCTTGGACGCAGTAAGGCGTTGGGGGAATGCAAAGCTGGGCGGCGAGAAACTAAGGGATGCAATGAATATAGACGGGTTCCCCTTCTGGGACTTCATAGAGTCCAACCTAGCCACCACACTCTCTGAGATTACAAAGAAGATACAGTACATGATGATAGTAAAGGAAGCGGTATCTGACACAAAGCCTGGAACCATGTCGTTCGCCTATGATGGTTCCCCGCTCTCAGAGGTCTGTGCGTGCGTTGCGAAGTCCTTTGGGATAAAGACAATGAAGCTCTCCGGGGGAAAGAACAGGGCCAAGGCCAGGAGAAGGGCCGAGGAAGTATTCTATAGGATGGCATTCAGGTCCAGGCGAATATCCAGGCGCAAGGCTTCCAGCAAGCCCGATTTGCCGGGCGGCCGGATTATGGTGTACCCGTCCATACAGACGATGATACCCGTGATAGAACCGGTTTTCCGAAAGCTTGGGGAAGACGCGTTCATGCTGAAATATGACATGCTCAAGAACAGGATGTCAACAGACATGGAAAGGAGAGAGCTGATGCACTACGATATCGAATCGTGGTGGACCGATGATATGGACAGGCGCTCAAAGAGCATAAAGAAAAGGCTGAGGGGCGTCTGGAGAAAGATGATGTCTGACAAGGCATTCCAGTCATCATTGGAATATCGCGGCATCTGCATGTGGGATGCACTGGAGCCCGAACTGGCGTTCTATCTTTCAACACGTTTCAGGCTCATGGAGATAGCCGAATACTCTCTGGAAATGGAAAGGATAATAGAGGACACCAATCCCAGGCTCGTGATAGCGCTCGATGAGTTCTCTGAGACCGGGCTCCCCTTGGCATTCCTGGCCAGGAGAAGCGGCATACCGCTTCTGATACTGCAACACGGGTTCTTCGGCGAAGGCAGCTTCATATACGGGCCATCCCTCGCAACGAAGAAAGCGGTATGGGGGCCAGCCATAAAGCGCATGCTGCTCAAGAGAAGATTCACCGAGAGCCAGCTTGTTGTCACGGGCTGCCCCAAGTTCGATGACATGCCAAAGAAGGCGAGCAGGAACCCACCCAAGAGGCTATATGATGAGCTCGGCCTCTCTCCGGGGGAAAGAATTGTTACACTCGCCACACAGCCCAATGAGTACATGCCTGAAGTTGCAAGGATGGTGTTCGACGCACTCAGCGGAACCAAGGAAAGGCTGCTGCTCAAGCTGCATCCGAGGGAGATGGACAGCACCTTCTATTCCAGGACGGCCCGCGACTATGGGATAGACCCTGTGATAACAAGGACAGCAGACCTATACGACGTGATAGGCATGTCCTCGGCAGTCATGGTGATGTTCTCCACAGTGGGCCTTGAGGTTCTGATGATGGGAAAGCCTTTGATAATAATAAACAAAACAGGGAGGCCGCTTGAGACGCCGATAGCAGAGAGCGGGGCACCGGTGGTCCGCGACTCAGACGGACTGTCAAAGGCGCTTCGACTCGTTGGGGAGAAATCCTTCATGCAGACGTTTGAGAAGAAGCGCAAGTCGTTCGTGAGGGACCAGGCCTACAAGATGGATGGGAAGGCGACTGAAAGGGTTTTAAAACTGATAAGGAATATGACATCATGAGGATACACAGGATGGTTTACAGAAGGTTGGTACCTAGGCGCATGCAGAAGAAGATACACTCAAGATTGATAGACAGGCCCAGGACGCGGATGATAATGGATATGTTCGGCATAACCGACAGCGAGTGGTCCATATGGTCAAAGGAATACTCCGGCACCATGGAGATGCTGGAGAAGAAGAAAAGGAAGTTCAAGGATTCGAAGGATGCCGGCTCCATACACTGGAGGCAGGGGCTGCACTTATATTGCCTGATAAGGAAGCTGCGGCCGGATGATATGGTAGAGACTGGTGTGGCAAGCGGTTACTCATCATCCATAATACTGCAGGCGCTGAGCATGAATGGTAATGGCACCCTGCACTCCATAGATTATCAGCCTGATAATGAAAAGAGCAAGGTTATGCCGAAGGTGGATGATGTCGGCTGGATGGTCCCAAAGACCCTAAGGAAGCGCTGGGACCTTGTGATAGGCGACAGCAAGAAGGAGCTTCCCCTTCTCCTTAAAAGGCTTGGAAGCAATCATCGCAAGGCGATGATGCACGATGCCTTGCATCCGTGCATAGACATGTTTATGCATGACAGCCTCCACACGTACGGCCACATGTACTTCGAATACGAAACCGCGTGGAAACACATGAAGAAGCATGGGGTGCTGCTTTCGCACGACATAATGCAGAACAGTGCCTTCGAGGACTTCGGTAAGAGTAAGGGAGCGAAGAGGCTGTTGATTGACAGGAACTTCGGACTCATGGTGAAAGCATGAAAATCAAGATAGATTTGGGGTGTGGGAGGTTCAAGGAAGAGGGTTTCGTGGGCCTGGATATCGAAAAATACCCCGGTGTTGACAAGGTCATAGACATAAGGAAGGGCCTGCCTTACAAAGACAGCTCAGTGGATGAGGTATATAC
>QMZP01000141.1 GCA_003663225.1 Candidatus Aenigmatarchaeota archaeon
CCTCTTGCCCACAAGGGTGGACACGGAGTCCCCGACAGCCAGCATGGCGCATGCAGCGGATGCCTCAGGGAGGCTGAAGAGCAGGAACGTGAAGCCGCAGCCTGCGTAGAACCATATAGCACCAGAGAACGGCCTCTTCACATCCTTCCGCTCGAACCTTATCACGAAATCCCTCATCCTCTTCTCGAGCGACTCAAGCATGCCCATAGTTCTCTTCGTCTCCCTTACCACGTATTCGGAATAGGCAAGAAACGTCGCCGCTATCAGGAAGAAGTATATGCCGGCGCTTACACCGCCGACTACCTGGGCAAGGAGAACGAAAAGTAGCCCGGAAAAGTGGACTAGCTGTCTTCTGGTCTCCATCATGCCACCTCAGCTCGGGAGCATCCCGGCTTTTGAAAGGAACAGTATGACGCCTATGGCGGAGAACACCATTATCATGGAGTGTTTGGTGCCCGCGACAGCAGACCCCTCTCCCAGCTGGCCTGCTATCAGGCCGCTGAAGAGCCCCTGTATCATTATGACTGAGAAGAACATAGCGAGATAATAGCAGGATATGCCGGGCGGGTGGTTCAGCATCGAGCATATCGAGGCGAACAGGCTGCACGGGAATATCATCCCCGAGCCTGCGCACGGGTCGCTGAACGATATGCTCAGCTGCGAGCTCCCCTGCTGCCCCATGCCTGCTGGTGTTGACTTTATCATCGGCACCATCACGAATATTATTATTATGGAGACTGCCATGAACATGTAGAATATGCCGTACATAAGCATCACGTGCTGCTTAACGAGGGCGGCCTTCTCTTCCTCGGCCTCTTTTATCATTATTATGTCCTGCCCCACGGACTCGAGGGTGGACGCTATGTTGCCGCCGGATTGGTATGATTCCTTTATTATGTTCATTGCCTCTGTCATGACTTTGGAGTCCTTCACCTTCTCGCCGAATATGTCAAGCACCCTCAGGAACGGGGTTCCCCACGACAGCCGGTTGCTCATGAGCTCTATCTCGGGGGTCAGCTTCCCGTAGTTGGTCTTGGATGCTATACGTATGGCCTCCGGGAAGGACATACCCGACCTCTTCGAGTCCGCAAGGTCCCTCAGAAAATTTGGGAACTGGGTCTCAAGGCTCTTGAGCCACATGAACTTGGAGTATTTGTAAAGGAAGAACGGCACGACAGATATGAACGCCGCTATTATCACCAGGTTGCCCAGCACCGCGACGTCTCCCAGAAGCATGCCTACCAGGATGAGGCTTATGCTCACTGACATGGACGCAGTGACTATCTTCTGTTTCGAGCTCAATCCCATATTCATCTACTCCGTTGGCGATATCCCCTTAAGCAGCACTATGAAGCCGGCCGACACGCCTGGTATGAAGAAGAATACAAGGAACGTCTGTAGCAGCAGTATGCCTCCGCCTGTCATGGGCGACAGTATCGCGCTGAGCACTATGAAGAACAGGGACCCCACTATGACCAGCGTTATATATATCTCGGTGTAGAATGTGACCTGCCTGGCATAATCCTCCAGCATCCTCCTGTAGTGCGACATGAACGTCTTGGTCCTGTTCCTGAGGTATGTCTCGAGGTTCCCGCCGGCGTTTATGACTGATGCCATGCCCCAGAGCAGGTCGGCGAACTGCCTGGACGGCGTCCTGTCCGCGGTCCTTTGCATGGCGTCTGTCAGGCTCATGCCGAGGCTCCTGACGTTGGTGTATATCTTGTTAGACTCGTTGCCCATCACGCCGCCCTTCATAGCCACCACCTTGAATATGTCAACGGGGTTCATGCCCGAAGCCGCGGATGTGGCCATGTGCGAGACAGTGAAGGGGAGGGTCCTGTTTATCTTGGTCTCCAGGCTCTTGGCCTTTATCGTGGGATAATAGTAGCCCATGAAGAACGTCACGCCTGCGAACACCATGGATATTATTATGCCGAGCGTGTAGGAGTAGAAGGTATGCAGCAGCAGGAACGTTATCAGGACGGAAGTTATCACCACGGATACCAGGAAAACCACGAGCGAATATAATAATATGACGCAAAGGTACTCATGAAGCGTGTTCTCGAACCCGCCCCTTTTCAGGCTGAGCTTCAGGGTTTCGAAGTAGCCTAGGTACGGCATGGTGAGTTCGCCAAAGAGCTTCAAAGCCGTTTTCTCAAACATATATCCCACCGTTTCCAAAGAATGAAGGTCGCACCCGGATAAAGGGCCACATGATACTTATCACACCCCCTCTATCATGTCAATAAGCCTTCCGGGGTCTGAATAGTACGTGCTTACTATCCTCGCAACCTCCTTATAGTCATATACACCATGATCGAGCATCCATTCAAGTATCTTCTTCCTCCTTGCGAGCTCTTCCTTTATGTTCTGCTCGGTTATGCCCAGCCTGTTGGCAAGGCTTTTGAGGACGAATGACTTCTCCTTTGCCTCTATAACGTCCTCGCCGGGCTTCCACTGGAAAACATCCCTGGTCATGGGCTTTTCGTCTTTGACCCCAACAACCTCCACTATCTTGTCAGCTCTCCTGACATGGGAGCCCCTTATCTTCGAGGAAACGAGGAACACTATCACGCCTATGTTCTCAAGCAGGGTCGGCGGCAGGGATATTGGTGGTGTTGTCAGCCTGTCTATGAGCTGAGCGAAGTTCGACGCGTGTATGGTCGCCAGGCCCGTGTGCCCGGTGGCTATCTGCTGGAACAGGACGAACGCCTCCTTGCCCCTAACCTCGCCGACTATTATGTAATCGGGCCTCTGCCTCAGGGATGACTTCAGGAGGTCGAAGAGGCTCACTTCACCCACCTTGCCTTCTATGGATATGGGGGTCCTTGCGACATGCGGCACCCAGTGGGGAAGGGGTAGCCTTAGCTCGGCCGTGTCCTCTATGGAGACCACCTTCATGTTGGGCCTTATGAACAGGGAGAGCACGTTAAGCAGCGACGACTTGCCGGTAGCGGTGCCC
>QMZP01000142.1 GCA_003663225.1 Candidatus Aenigmatarchaeota archaeon
GAATATCAGGTACCAATGAGTGCATGGTGGGTGAACGCGGAGATAGTGGAAAGGGTGCTGGGCTTCCCTGTGCCGGAGCCCATATTCTATGAGCACATAATGATTGACGGAGACAAGATGTCAGCCAGCAAAGGCAATGTTGTCTATCCCAAGGACTGGCTGGAATGTGCCCCGCCTGAGCTGCTGCGTTTCTTCTACAACAAGAAGCTTATGAAGACCAGGTCTTTCTCATGGAAGGACCTTCCCAAGCTATACGATGACTATGACGAACATGCTGCAGTCTACTTTGGTGATAAGCAAACAGGGAACGAGAAGGAAGATGCCCACATGAAACGGCTGTTCGAAATATCCCAGACAGGGGAGCCGAGGAAGCCAGGCATGCCGTTCAGCCAGGCTGTCATGCTTTCACAAATGCCAGGAAGCAAGAATGACGACGAGAGGGTGGGGTATGCAGCCACGTGGGTAGAGAAGCACTCCCCCGGGAGTGCACTGAAACTTCATGATTCTGTCCCTGTGAATATACGCTCGGCGCTGTCGAACAAGCAGGCGGAGGCCCTTAGGGATTTTGCAAGGGAGCTGGAGCACGCCGGGACCGAGGACGAGATAAAGGACGTGTGCTTTGAAATAACGAAGAAGAGGGGGATGAAGACCAAGGATTTCTTCACCGCCGCGTACATGGCTCTCATAGGGAAGGAACGCGGTCCCAGGCTGGCACCTTTCATATTGGCAGCGGGGAAGGAAAGGATAATCAAACTTCTAAAAACATTATAATATTCATATACTTCTATGGGGCTACCCAGATTTGAACTGGGGTCGGCGGCACCCCATGCCGCAATGCTAAACCAAGCTACACCATAGCCCCGTCATCTGTATTTTTTACTTAAGTTATATAAATAATATCTACAATGCTTTGAAGCAAGGGCCCGTAGCTCAGCTGGATGTTGGGTGGTGAAAGCCGCCAGCCAGAGGTAGAGCAACGGTCTTCTATGAACCCATAGAAGATCTGATCCTCATTGGATGTGAAGAAAGCCGTAGGTCGAGGGTTCGAATCCCTTCGGGCCCATCCGTCTCTCAGAAATTTAACATGGTGTACACAATATTAATGCATGAAACCCGACTTCTACAACGGCTTCACGGTATACAAGAATCCCAACCCAAGGAACGGGCTGGTATTCATAATGCCTCACTCAGGCCCTGCTCTTGAAACCCCTGTAAGCAGGGATGATAATTCCGAGACCGTCGGCAGCCTGTGCGCAATGGAGCTGGGCGGGCACATGGTGATATCCAATGTATCCAGAAAGCCCATTTACGGGATAGACTTTAACAGGGACATTCCGACCAAGGAGATGGCGCTGAAGTATTACCCCGTGTTCGTTGAGGACAAGGAGAGGCTAAAACTGAAGAAGTACAGGGACAGGTACGGATGGGTAGCTAAGGACACCGGAGACTATTACTCCAGGCTGAGGACGTACAAGCAGTTCTGGTCGATTGCCAAGGGGCTTGGGTCATTCTACGTGCTGATGCACAGGAAACTCCCGAGGATAAAGAACTATCCCAGTGTCATGGACATAGCGACCTTCGGCGGGAGGGGGATAGACCAGAAGGTCCTTAAGACCATCGTGGACGAGGTGAACAACGAGAGGACGTTCTTCAAAACCGTGGCAGGCCATTACAAGGATTCCATAGTCCTCGAGGAGTCAAGGGTCGTCAACAGGATAGAGCAGATATTCTCTGAGTTCAGCCTTAGAAAGATACAGATAGAGTACAAAGAGAACATAATGCAGGACCTGAAAGCGATAAGGAGGCATGCCGACAAGCGGTTCTATGGCAGGCTCAAGAAAAACTTCACAAAGAAGAACTTCCTCATGTGTGTCAGGAATGCCCTAAGGAACGCCCCTGATCCGTTGATAACCATGGATACGATATTCAAGGGCGAGCTATCGTTCGGGCCAAAGAAGCAGCTGGACATAGACAACAGGAACATAGTGATGCAAATAGAGCTGAATGAGTTCTTCAGCCGTTTCTACCCGAACGATGCCGCAGAGATAATAAGCCATATAATAACCAAGATAAAGAGTGTTGAGAAATACAAGTCTCTGGGCCTTACCCAGACCGAGATGCTTAAGTTCCTCAAAGTCTGATTTTCCTGCTCTCCTTCTCTATCGCGTCAACTATTTTCTCGGATATGCCTCTTACCCTGTCAGTCAGGTCTTTCGGCGCAGGGCCGGCAGTGCCTCCTCTCGCAGTGTTGGTCACGTTCTTCCTGCTAGAGCGCACTATACCGCCTATGAACTTGCCGTCCAGCAGGTGTATCCTCAGATCCCAGTACCGACCGCCCCTCAGTCTTGGTATTATCCTCTGTTGCAGTATCATTTCATGCGTAATGCCGAAGCTGTCGTCAGGCGAGTCATAGACCCTTACACCCCTGCCAAGGGCCCCGTCAACAGGCTTTAGCACGAACCCGTCCCTGAAGGCCCCGGGGTTCTTCTCCATCCTCTTCCTAGCCCCCCGCTCGCTCCTCACAGAGAATGTCTTTGGCACAGGCACTTCAGGAATGTGTCCCAATACCGCATCATAAGTCCTGAGCTTGTCCTTGGTTATGACAGTGACCTTCCTGCTGTTTATTATGGGTACCCTGCCTTCGAAATACCTAGGTACATGCCCCTCGTTTTTGAATATGGAGCCCGGCTTGAACTCGTTTCCATCGGAGTCCAGCAGCGTCTTCCTTCTGCCTTTGTTATGCTCCTCATAACACAGCCTCATACCGGGAAGAAATTTCTTCATGGTATTCGGGACCCACAGCTTAGGATAATCCGGATGGCCCCTGAACTTGAGGGACGTCATCACGCATGGCACCCCACCCTGCTTTTTCATGTAATCCGCTATCTTCCCCAGAATGCTTACCCTGCCATGTACACCGGGCGCAGAGTTGGCCTCTATGAAATAGTGGTTCCCGTCC
>QMZP01000143.1 GCA_003663225.1 Candidatus Aenigmatarchaeota archaeon
CGTTCTCGCTGAAGCAGGAGGGGTTCTGCGGCGACGGTGTTTGCGGTGACGGAGAGGATGCATCAAGCTGCACAGTCGACTGCTCATGCAACAACGGCGACTCCAGGCCATGCTCTGCCAACCATTACGGGAGATGCGCGTTGGGGAATGAAACATGCATAAACGGCGAATGGTCAGGATGCTCTGCTCCCATAACAGAGACATGCAATCAGGTCGATGACGACTGCGACGGCATCATAGACAACGTCAACGGCGGGGACTCCGTGGAGGCCACACAATGCGCATGCTATGGCGGCGAAAGGCCCGAGTCACGGGAGACGTTTGACGGCATAGACAACGACTGTAACGGGGAGGTGGACGACGGTTGCGTATGCGAGGAGGGAGAGACAGAGGAATGCGGCTCGAACATAGGTGAGTGCCAGCCCGGCACAAGGACGTGCACGAACTGCCAGTGGGGCGGGTGTCAGGGCACGGTCGGGCCGTTCGATGAAGTGTGCGGCAACGGGAAGGATGATGACTGTGACGGGCAGACCGACGAGGCGGACTGCCTGCTGGAGACCAATGAGACATGTGCGTATGGTGCCATACCATCAACAGGATGCAAGTGCGGTGCGAGCACATATGCCAGCGGATACTGCTGCGGCGGCGTGTACAGCATGGAGCCATGCCCGGGCTTTCCCTGGTGGATAATAGTGGTCATCGGTGTGGCTGTCCTTGCTGTCGGCGTGGTGTTCTGGTTTATGCAGAAGAAGAAGGTACAGGAGAACAGCTGGGAAGAGCTTGAGAAGAAATACACCCCGTCAGAGATGTTAGTGTTTCTCGAAACATTATAAAATTTGGCAGCAATATATATGCCATGCCAGAACATCAGATGGCCCCGGAGAAGGAGAAAGACGTTCTTATAAGAATGGTATCAGGCGCGCGCAGGATAGCCGACGCCCTCAAGGGATACATAGGGGACGTGAGGGTGATAAGCCACCACGATGCTGATGGCATAACGTCAGCTGCCATAATATGCAAAGCGCTTGCAAGGGAAGGCAAGGGCTTCCACCTCAGCTTCATAAAGCAGCTATATGAGGAGGACATAGATGCGCTGTCAAAAGAGGAGGGCGGGCTCATAGTGTTCCTCGACCTGGGTTCCGGCCAGCTGGACCTGATACAGGACAGGCTGATAAGCGAGGGCAAGCGCGTCATAGTGGCGGACCATCACCAGATACAGGGTGAGATAGTCTCAGACAGCCTGATGCACCTGAACCCCACCGAGTTCGGCATAGAGGAGAACATATCCGGCTCCGGAACAGCGTACCTCATAGCGAGGGCCATGAGCCCGGAGAACAAGGAGCTCAGCGAGCTCGCGGTGATAGGCGCGATAGGCGATTCCCAGATGGGTTCCATAGGGCCCCACTGGGGACTCATAGGGCTGAACAAAGAGATACTGAAGGACGCGGAGAATGCTGGCAAGATAAAGGTGAGCAAGGGCCTGAGGATATGGGGCAGGACCACGAGGCCAATACACAAGGCGCTGGAATATTCAGTCGACCCGTACATACCAGGCATATCCAACTCCGAGTCAGGGGCGGTCCACTTCCTGCAGGAGATAGGCGTGAACCTCAGGGACGAGAATGGTGAATGGAAGACGCTTTCAACCCTCACGAAGGACGAGATGGAGAAGCTCACGACAGGGATAATAAAGGAAAGAGTGAGGGACAACCATGAGAACCCCCACTGGATATTCGGGGACGTGTACGACCTGCTGGACAAGAACGGGATAAAGGATGCAAACGAGTTCGCGACCATACTCAACTCGGCAGGCAAGCAGAACATGGGGCATGTCGGGGTAGCGCTGTGCCTCAATGACAAGGAATATTTCACAATGATAGACGAGATGCTGAACAAATACCGCAGGGAGATAGGCAAGTCCCTGCGCTGGCTGGAGAAGAACATGGGAAATGTGAGGCGGACCGAGAACGCAAACTACGTGCTAGCAGGAAGCAAGATACCAGAGAACGTGGTATCCAACGTGGTCTCCATAGCGCACAGGTCCAGGTTCCTTCCTGATAGCGAGAAGGACAAGCCGCTCTTCGCTTTCGTTGACTCCGACAGGGGGGAAACGAAAATAAGCGCCAGGCTAAGCGATGATGCCGTTGAGAAAGGCCTGTCGCTTCAAGAGGTCATATCTAAGGCTGCCAGTGTGGTTGGTGGTCAGGGTGGCGGCCATGCCGGTGCTGCGGGTGCAAGCATACCCAAAGGGGAAGAAGAAAGGTTTATAAATAGCATAGAGGAAATATTGAAGAAGGTTTCGGAGAACCAGAACGAAGAGACCGGAACAACAGAAGGGATTAATGATGGCAGAGAAGAGGGAGAAGCCGGCAGGGAAGAAGCAGGAGAAAAGGCAGAGGGGCAAGAAGGAGTCCAAGAAGCTGAAAGGAAAGGACTGGTACGTTATTTTGGCGCCTAAGCTCTTCGCAGAGGCCGAACTGGTAGAGACGCCGGCCCTTGACCCAAATGTCATCATAGGAAGGACCATAGAGACCAACCTTGCGGAGCTGATAGGCCAGCCTGACAAGTACTACATGAACCTGAAGTTCAAGGTCAGCAACGTGGAGGGAAACAGGGCGTACACGGAGTTCCATGGATACTCGTGTGCCAAGGAGCACCTGTTCAGAATAGTGCGAAAGAGGTCCCAGAAGGTCAGGGCAGTGAACGAGGTGGAGACAAAGGATGGCTGGAAGCTCCAGATAGTCTCGCTTGTCATACTAAACAGGAACACCGATGCGGAGATAAAGAGGAAGGTCAGGAAGATAATGTTCTCGGAGATAGAGAAGACTGCGAAGGACATGACACTCAGTGCCCTCATAAAATCCATAACCAGCGGCGCGCTCCAGAAGGAAGTGAGGAAGAAAGGTAACAGGGTCTACCCCATACGC
>QMZP01000144.1 GCA_003663225.1 Candidatus Aenigmatarchaeota archaeon
ATACTATTTCATACAGCCCCCTCTATAAGCTCCGAGTACTCTCGCTCGTCCGGCTCAAATACCAGACTATTCTCACCATCTCTCTTTCTCCTCACCACATCACCTCCACTCACACTTCACACATGAGTTCTCATGACGGCCTTCACTATGCTTGTCAGCTTGCCTATCTGCCTGCGGTCCTATGTCTAAAGATATATTACAGACCCCCTCAGCTAACTTTGCATGGCGGAGAGCACCTAGAAGGCAAGCAAAGTAAGCAGCGCTTCGCCTCCTGCTTACGCAATCTTCAAACTTCGAGCAGCTTTGCATCCCATACTTCGCACACGACTTCACGCCTCACTTCACCTTCACCTTAACATTCACCTTCACCTTCACCTCAACCTTAACCTTCGCGCCTGCAATCCTATGTCTAAAGATATATTACAAACAGCTCCTATAAACGACTTCGCATGAGCAGGCACCTTCAGAACCCTCAGGGAGAGCAGACAGGTCTGTAGCCTCTTCTCTCCTTACCGCATATACTCTCGGCCACCCTATCACACGGTTCTCAACCTTCGCAGCCATCGTTTGCGTACTCAATCATGCGCTTGTCATCACGCCTGACTTCGCTTGTCATCACGCTTGACTTTGTGCCCGCTTTGCGCTTGACCTTGCGCCTGCTCCGCGCTTGACTTTGCACCACGCGGTCCTGTATCTAAAGATATATTACAAACCGCCCCCTCAGATAACTTTGCATGGCGGAGAGCACCTAGAAGGCAAGCAAAGTAAGCAGCGCTTCGCCTCCTGCTTACACAGTCCGCAACCTTCAAGCAACCGTCATCTCTCGCTTCACGCCTTACATGTATCAAACCGCCCACGCGCCCGCCGGGCGGACGGGCGGGCGGACTGACAATCAATCCGCCTGCGGTCCTGTATCTAAAGATATAGCACAAACCGCCCCTCAGATAACTTTGGATGGCCGAGAGGAGGATGCTAACTTAACCACCTTCAATATTTAGAAAACCGCAGTGGGTGCTCCATCCTTAAATTATCTTAAGTTGACATCATCGTAAAATTGATAGAAAGTTTTTAATAGATGTGCCATTACTGCATATGAGTGGGATACCATGTATGGATTTCGTTCGTACCTCACCTTTTGGATAGAGAGCAAGGAGCGTGTTTTGACACCTTAAAGATAATCCTCTCTTTCTTTTCCCCCTTGCTCTCTATTGCTCATTTTTAATTCCTTGCAGATTGCTCAGGCGGGGGCGTGAATACGTTTATATCCATTCCTAACTATTGATAGATTATGCCTTACCTCTCCATGGCCTTTATCGCCTTCCTTGGCGTGTTGATCGGACTGAGGCTTTTGGCAACGGCCCTGCTTCTCCCCCTTACGCCTTAAGGGAAGAACCTCCATCTCAGCCTGCTTCTGGTGCTCCTCCTTCCTATCTTCGGCTACATCGTTGCCGTTGTGAGGAATTCCTCCGGTGCCTGGTTTGAAAGAACACAAAGCAGCATCAGAGCTCTCCTTTTGTCTATATTTCTCTATATGCTTCTTTTAGGAGAGGCTACCGCTGTTGGAATCTTTGCCTTTTTCTTCATCTTCTCCTTCGAAGTTGACATCCTCGATGAGGCTCAGGCAAGTTTTATATACCTAAAGGGGCCATAGGGATAACCATGGCTGATGAAATCGATCTCGTTGACGCTGGCTGTTGCTTCCGCGGCCACACGGTCTACGTCCCGCTGGAGCTCTCGACGGACCCCAGCAAGTGGAGAGGCAATCTCTTCTACTTCTCCGGGGGAATACCGAGAAAGCTTCCGAAGAAGTATGAGGAGCTGGCGATAAAGAATGCCTTCTGCTTTGAGGAGCTCACCGAGCTTGAGAGGGAGGAGAATGAGGTTCTACGACGCCGAGCAGGGCAGCCTGGATGACCTGGCCCGCACGCTTGATATTCCCGAGTGGGTACTGAAGAGGCTTCTTGACCATGACCCGCCCAGGGGCGCCTGGGAGGGCGTGGTGAGAGACCTCGGGAGAAAGCTCGCCCGGCACGAGAGGGTTGAAGAGCCCATAGAGCTCGAGCCTGAGGACCTGGAGGACACTACCGAGTCCGGCGAGGCCCTGTGCAGGATTGGCAATGAGTGGGGGTTCAGGACGTCCATCGGCGGGGAGGAAGAGGAGGACTACGAGGAGGAAGAGGGCTTCGTTGAGGGCTACCCGGGCATGACGAACATTCCCGACGACATCTGCAAGCCCGGCAGGATGGTGGGATCCATTCACTCGCACCCGGACTATCCTGCAAGGCCTTCGGACCCTGATGTCAAATGGGCTGTTGAGCATGAGGAGACCGTAATGTGTATTGACTCGCCCGCCTCGCGTATATGCTGGTTCGCAGATAAGCCCTCAGACCTGGGCTCCATACCCAACAAGGGCCACGATCCCATTGCACCCTGCTCCGTTGAGGTTCGCGGGACCTGGTTCGATGAGTGGGGCGGAGCGTACAGCGAGACCTGGAACATCAACCCGCCTGAGTTCATTGAGAGCTACGATGAGGAGGAGTTTGAGCAGTCCGGGGATGCCGTCAAGGAGGGTGACCTCAGGGCGGTATGCAGGATAGACAGCAGGTTTGCCGAGTGCATATATCGCTCGGGCGACAAGGTTAGAGGGTTCTCCAGGAAGAGGTAGCTTTCCGCCTCTTTTCTGCATAGGCACGGGCGCTTCAGAATGCCCCCTGTGAGGGGCGCTTTGGGCTCCTGTGCGGTCTTTTTCCGTAGAGGTAGTCAACACCCATTCAGCCGAAAGGCTTTCCAGGGCCGTTTATTCACGCACGCAGGGGGCATTTTTTCCGGCTATCTCCCCTTTCCCAGTGTTGTATGACTTTCTTTTTCTGCCCATAGGGAGAGGCTGGGGCCTAGTAGGACCTGAACCATGA
>QMZP01000145.1 GCA_003663225.1 Candidatus Aenigmatarchaeota archaeon
CTATTTATTAAAGTGAAAAACGAATAATATTGCATAACACTATGATTGTTGGTGCTATTGGGGGTCATGCATGAGTAAAGTTGTTTGTGCACTTGCTTTTTTACTCCTGGCAGCGCTCCTTGCAATGCCAGTTGCCTTAGCGACTTCTCCTTTGTATCTCTATTGCCAGATAAGGCACTCCGGCACGGCGTCTCCTATAAAGCAAAGCGGGCCCCATACATGCAATAACTGTGACATAAACCCCACGGGGACATCAGCTTCTCCTGTTAACATAGGCCCTACCAACCCCTCATGCACACCACTTACATGCAACTATGAGACCGATCCGGCATGCTGTAGAGAAGGGAGCTATACATGGCATGTATTTTTAGGTCAGAACAACAACCCGACGCAGGCCATAAGCTCGGCCAGCGGCAGCGGCACGGTCATATGGACTGTCGATTATGATACCTCTCAGTGGTGCACTGATACGTGCGCGGGCCAGGGCAGCAAGCATGTGGGTTGGAACCTTCCGGGTCTTCCGGGCAGATGCTGCGGTGTAGTGGGCACCGACTATGCGATACCGTGTGATGATAATGGGGAAGGGTACTGTAGCACTCCGACCACCACGGACGAAGAGGCATGCTGCACCGGCGGAAGCGGAACAGAATGTGTATATAGCGGGTCATGCTATCCTCAGGGTTCACAGAACGGTGAATGGAGATGTGGCGTCCAGTCGACAAATGTCTGGCACGACACCGTCGACCCCGTGTCCTCCATAAACCCCAACGGCAATTCATGGACAAACAACAATGTCGCTTTCACCATAGGATGCACCGACGGGGGGTCAGGATGCGCTTCAAGGAACTACAAAGTGATAAACAGCGGTGCAACGTGCGGGACCACCGGCTTCACGTCATCCTCATCAGGGACGGTCACGTGCCCCGCTGATTCCGTGTGCAGGAGGCGCGTCTGCTACTACAGCACGGATAACGGGGGCAACCAGGAGAGCACGAAGACGAGCAACATATTCTACATAGACAAGGAAGACCCCAGCACCTCGCTGACACCATCCGGGACTTCCATAGGGGGCGGATGGTACGGTTCCAATGTGAACATAATACTCTCTTGCAGCGACGGCAGCGGCTCCGGATGCTCGAACACAAGGTACTGCGTCGACCAGAGCAACAGCTGCACGCCCGCAAGCGTCTACAGCGGGCAGTTCCAGGTGACCAACAACGGGACCAATTATGTGAGATACTATTCGACCGACAGCGTCGGCAATTCCGAGTCTGTCCATTCAACAACGATAAAGATAGACAAAACCCCGCAATACGAGGACTATGACGTCTCCGGATGCGGATACATCGACAGCAGCGACCCGGGCAACAGGGTCTGCTGGGTGAAGGAGAATGATGTAGCCGAGCATGCAATTGAATATTCGCGCGTGGTCGACGACCCCGCTTACCAGATAATATCATTCACTGAAGAGAGCTGCACGTCCCCGGGCACATGCGGCGGGAATGATGAGATCAGGTCCCGCGTAGAGGTCAACACAGGGACGTTCATGGACCTGATGACCAATGATGCTTACATTGATGTGCAGGCACCGTCCTGCGCCTCCGGGTTCTCATGCAGCAGCACGGCGGTGAGGGAAGAATGGCCAGCCGTTGCCGGGTCATCCACAGGCAAGTTCAAGGTGTGGGCCAAGACCGAGTATTCGTGGGGAGGCTCGCCTTACACATATACAGGATGGCTCTTTGGCATAGACAATACCTTGCCGGTCATACGGTTCAGCGCACTGCCTGTATGGACGAAGGAATCCCAGTTCAACGTCCAGTGGAGCGCTGACCCAGATGACACGGGCATAGCAAGCTTCGAGCTGCAGTACAAGGTGGCTGACTACCTTGGGAGCGACATAATAAGCTGGACGCCATGGAGCACCGGCGAGGTCGGCGGAAGCTCGGTTCCGGGATCTGCCATATTCGGCCAGACCCCGCCAGGGAACGACCCGCTGCTGGAAAACAACAGGACATACAGCCTCAGGATAAGGGCAACCGATGGTGTAGGAAACGTGGGCAACTGGTATTATGAGGACGTGACCACTGACTTCCTCGGGCCGGTATGCACAATGACGCCGCTCCCGCGATACAGCATGCAGACCTTCCAGCTCGTGTGGAACGGGGATGATGCCTACCAGTCAGGCATTGATACTTATGAAGTCCAGGTATCTGTGGACAGCGGCGCGTGGCAGGATGCGTTCACGAGTGGTATCTGCACATCCACCGGGGCCACGAGCGCCACGTGCACAGGCGTGCATGGCAGCCATTATGACTTCAGGACAAGGGCGACTGATAATGCAGGCAATACCGGTGACTGGTCCGCTCTGATAAGCACGACAGTCGATGCGACCGAGCCCGTCACCACCATGACACAGCCTCCGGCAGGGAGTAAGTGGACAAACAGCACCGTTCCTTACCCCCCGCTCAAGGTTGAGCTGAAATGGCAGAGCACTTATGATATCTCGCCTCTTGAATGCTTCAACATAAAGTGGAGGAACTGCACGCATGTCGCAGGGCCTGGCAGCGATACCTGCGCCCCAGGCGACTGGGGACAGTGGTATTACATAGCCGATGACGTGGATGGCCACTCGTCCGAGTGCATAGTCCCTGCCCCGGCTGACTGCAGCTCCGGCACATGCTATGGTGTGATAGTGTTCAATGGCACGGGCATAGACCCTTCCACTGGGAACATAGTAAGGGGTACTATAAACTTCAATGCCCCGATATTCGATTTCGCCATATGGTCAAGGGACGAGGCGGGTAACACGGAATCCCCACCGGCAGGCGACCCGATAATAGACGCCATACCCCCGAAATACGATTACGACATATTCGATGACAAGGGGAACTCTATAAA
>QMZP01000146.1 GCA_003663225.1 Candidatus Aenigmatarchaeota archaeon
CATGAGTTCACTCCGGGCTCGGTATTCAGGACAGACCCGTAAGTATCCCAGTCCTCGTCGACCAGCCTCTCCGGGTTTGTGCAGTTCCCCTCATATGACCAGCCGCTCTCGTAGTCGTTTGCCACCATTTCCGGGGTCTTGAACCTCCACCACATGGCTTCTTCGTAGAAACCACCGGAACTATCAGCAACATACAGGCTCACCCATTCACTCCCACCCCAACAATAATAGTTATTTGTCATATCAGACTCCCAGTTGTTTGTCACCCTCAGCTGCAGGGGCTCCTGATTCCAGCAATCTGAGTGAATTGTGAGATTTCTTGAACCAGACATGTCTTTAACATTCCATATACTGGAGTTTATTGCGTTAGAAGGCTTGGAATAGTTTATGAATAAGTTTGCATTCCCACCAAACTTCGTGTTGTCCTCTGAAGATGTAAACCAATCTCCATCATAAGTCAGCCCGCAATTCTCCCATGTATCCCCCACACATTCATATGCTCCGCTATCAAGGCCGCCGCACTGGGTGGATATGTTGGCATGCTCCTGGTAGCACCATCTCCAGGTCTCCTCGAACCTGTACCATCCGACCAGGGACTGGTCGAAGTCTACCAATGAGTAGTATTCATTAGTCGCAGTGGTGGTGAGGTTGGCGTATATGTGGTCTCTAGGTATGGTCGAGCCGTCCTGGGGTGTGGGCCAGACGAACTCGTTTGTTACAGACACCCTCGCAGATGCGTCATATGCTATAAAGGAGAGAATAAGCAGGGTTACAGCTACAAATAACAGGTTCTCCCTTTTCCCCTTCATACATAATAATATGGTTGGATAGCTATATAACGTATCTGCATACCCTCGATTTAGGTCAGAAACAGGAATGAATCAGCTACTTCTTCCTTTTCTTTGCATTTATTGGCTTCTTGGCCTTGGATGCCTTCTTGGGCCTCTTTGCCGCTTTCTTCTTTGGTGAGGCCTTCGCAGGATTCTTCTTTGCGGTCCTTTTGGCATTCTTCTGGGTTTTCGGCTTCTTAGCCACCACCGGCTTCTTGGCAGATTTGCCTTCTTCCTTCGGCTCAGGCACTGCGCGGGACTGGGAATCGTCGTCCTCCCTCACCTTCTCCTCGACCTCGTCCTTTATGCCGAGAGCCTCGACTATCTCCTTGTACCTGTTCCTTATCGTGACCTCAGTTACCCCTATTATGTCGGCAACCTCGCGCTGCGTCTTCTTCTCACCCGAAAGGACTGCCGCTATGTACAAGGCCGCGGCTGCCACCCCTATCGGCCCTTTGCCTGATGTAACATCATGCTCGCTCGCCTCATCAAGCACGTCTACCGCCTTTACCTGGACCTTCTCCGATAGGTTGAGCAGCGAGCCGAACCTAGGCACGTAGTCCTTGGCCTTGGCTGGCAGTATCCTTATCTTGAGCTTCCTTGCTATGTACCTGTAAGTCTTGCCTATATCCTTCTTGTTTATTCCGGAAGCGTTGGAAATCTCGTCAAGCGTCCTGGGTGCGCCTTCCTCCCTGCAAGTGGTGTAGAGCAGGGCTGCTATTATGGATTCGGTGGAACGGCCCCTTACAAGGCCTCTCTCGACTGCCTGCTGGTACAGCTTAGCCACCTTCTCGTGGACTGCCTTGGAAAGATGAAGGTAGGAGATAAGGCGCTGCAGCTCTGAGAATGCGAATGACAGGTTCCTGTCCTTTGACTTTATGAGCCTCTTGTGCCACTTGGTCAGCCTGTAGTACTGCGCCCTCTTCTTGGACGACACCTTGAACAGCTCGCCGCGGCCCTTGCCTATCTCCGTGGTAAGGCCCTGATCGTGCTTGGTTGGCGTCAGGACGGCGCCTGTCCTCACCCTCCTGGACCTCTGGTCTTCGTCAAAGGCCCTCCATTCCTGGGTAAGGTCTATCATGCTCTCGTTTACCACGGCACCGCAGCTCTCGCATACGGACTCTCCCCTTATGTGGTCGTAGCTGATATTAGAAGAACCGCACTCCGGGCACTTGGGCCCTTTCCGTTTGGGGTTATCAGTCATTTTTGTCACTCCTGAACAGTGATTATTAGTTGTATATAATTGCATTTCCCCTTTATAAAGTTATCGTTCGTGGAAAATATAGGTTCAATTTATGATTCTATTACTTATAAAGATAAGTCAGGCTTTTCCCACATTTCAGTCGAATTCGCCCAGCCTGCGCTGGGTTTTCAGGCCACTGCCCTCTTCCTGCGCCTTCTTCATGCCGTACAGCGTCTGGTGCATCCTGCGCTCCTTGTGGTAGGCGCTCCACCTGTAGGCCTCGTCGCGCGTGCCCCTAGTGACAAGAACTATTATCTTGCCCACGTCATGCCTGCCCACCCTGCCCCTGCGCTGTATGCTCCTTATCTCTGATGGCACAGGTTCGTAGAATATGGCCAGGTCCATGGATGGTATATCAAGCCCCTCCTCGCCTATGGACGTTGTGACCAGGCAGTTGTAGCTGCCTTCCCCATATCTGTCTATCACCCGCATCTGCTCCTTCTGTGTAAGGCCTTCCTTCTGCCCTATCAGCATTACGGGTTTCACGCCGTCCACCCTTTCCAGGTTGCTCACTATCTGCTTGACGCTCTCCCTGTAATTGGCAAATATTATCATCTTTGAGTCAGGTTTATCTGCAAGCTGCTGGACTACTATAGAACAGAGCTTGCCCATCTTCGGGTGGCTGGAGCCGGAGTGCAGCAGCTCCTTTGTGAGCAGCATGGCAGCGGAAACGTCCTTGTTGGCCGCCAGCCTCTGATCCGTCTTCGTTTTACCTGCCCTTACCTTCGCCCAATAGTTCTCAAGAACGCTGACCCCCTGCGTCTCGAGCAGCCCGAGCGCATGTTCCAGCTTTATGGCCTGCATGACGTAGGAAAGCCC
>QMZP01000147.1 GCA_003663225.1 Candidatus Aenigmatarchaeota archaeon
GTTTCCATGTTAGGGAGGCTGAATACCAGTATAAATACGAGGGTATTGATAATTATAAGCCCCCACGTGAGGGGATGTTCCTCGATGTTAGCCATAATTATATATGGCGCAGGATAAAAATAATACACATGAAGAAACTACCCGATAAGGAAACAGAGCGTCTTCTAAGGAAATACAAGATACCGTTTCCTGAACATGTCTTAACAAAGAGCGAGGATTCTGCTGTCAGGGCAGCAAAAAGGATAGGTTTTCCTGTTGCCATGAAGGTGTCCAGCCCGGATATTCTCCACAAGACAGATGCTGGATGTGTCATCCTCGATGTCCGTGACGAGGAGGGAGTCAGGAAGGCATACAGGCAGATTATCAGGAACGCAAGAAAGAATAAGCAAAGGGCAAGGATAGAAGGCGTATCTGTTGAGGAAATGATTCCGGAGGGGACGAGGGAGGTTATAATAGGTGCCAAACAGGACCCCCAGTTCGGTCCTGTTCTTATGTTTGGTCTGGGGGGAATATTCGTTGAAGTCCTCAAGGATGTGTCTTTCGGGGTTGTCCCGCTTGAGAGAGGGGATGCTGCCGAGATGGTAAGAGAGATAAGGGGATTCAGGATTCTTGAGGGCGTGAGGGGGCAGAAGCCCGTCAATATGAGGTTGCTGGAAATGACCATAATGAAGGTTTCTAGAATGGTCTGGGAGAATTCAGGAAAGGGCAAGAGAATTCAGGAGCTGGACATAAACCCGCTTTTTATTGATGAGAAGAATGTATGGGCAGCGGATGTCAGGGTTCTTGTTTAGCTTGAGACCATGACACCCCCAAGACCTGCTGCCGCGAACTTGTGTATAAGCTCTGCTATGGAGTTCAATATGCCCTGTGCCTCACCCATGTCCAGTCGTATCTCCTCTGGCTCCAGTATCTCTATACTGGAGGGGGCATAAGAGACAACCACACGCACCAGCTGGTCAAAATCCCGGGTGAGGATATCAACATCGACTATCTGTGAGAATCCGCTCTCTATGTTGGGAACAGGATTCTTGACCTCCCTTGTATCATGGTATCTCTCGTGAAGAACCATGGTGTTTTCCTCGTGATGTATCTTCTCAACATGTTTTTTAAGGGCGGATTCTGCTGCTTCCTTGTTGACTGCAAGGACCTCGATTATCATGGTTGATTTTATCCAGCCGTCCTTTAGGCGATTTTCTGCAAGTTTCTTCTGTTTTTCGTCCATGATATCAAATGCTCATATTAGTATTCGTTTGTTTTTAAGTCTTGTCTACCGTAAAGCATTGATTTTGCCTTCTGGAGCTCTTCTGTTTCTGTCTTCAGGAATCTTTCGAGGATATCCTTCTCTGCCATGAGAAATGGAGACTTTTCCTGCAACATATTATTGTATATGGCAAGATTGTTCTGGATTATTCTCACAACATCGTTTGGGTCTGGTTCGAGTCACCTTCCAACCCTAACACCGCGCCTGTAAAGGCATGGGTTTATGCCCCACTTCTTTTTCAGGTAATCGCAGGCCACCTCGCCTATCCTGCATTCTGCACAGCTAATCCATTCCTGGCCATGCTCTGTTGTGACAATCACACACGAGTTCTCCTCGTCCTTTTCTGCGTTGAGAATTCTGACCTCCATGATTGATATTTGGTCACGGACCTATTTTAACCTGCTCCATCTCTTCCCGGCTATATGAAGTTTGTGACCACATACACAGACGTCTTTTATAGACGATATACCAAAACCCGTCCTTTTTATGAGGATAGAGCCGCACTCGGGGCAGTGGGTGGACTCCTGCTCATGACCAGGGACATTGCCTATATAGACGTATTCAAGGCCAGCTTCCCTTGCTATTCTGTGGGCCTTTTCGAGCGTTGTTTTGGGGGTGGGCTCAATATCAGTAAGCCTGAAGTGGGGATAGAATCTTGAGAAGTGTATGGGGGTCCCGGGTCCAAGATTCTTTCTAACCCATCTGGATATCGAGGACAATACCCTGTCGCTGTCATTATATCCCGGTATCAGAAGGGTTGTAATCTCTACCCATACGCCCTGTTCCTTGTATAATTTTGCTGCCTCTTTCACAGGCCTCTCGCCTGGAGCGTTGCAGAGATTCCTGTAAAGCGATTCAGAACCCTTTATGTCGATGTTTATGGCATCAAGATAGCGGCTTGCCTCCATGACGGGCTCAGGGTTTGTAAACCCATTGGATACCCACACATTATAGAGACCTGCCCGTTTGGCAAGTTTCATGATGTCAAGGGCGTACTCGAAGAATATCGTAGGCTCGGTGTATGTATATGCAATGCCCTCAACACCCTGTTTCTTTGCTATCTCTATTACTCTTTGTGGTGGGATATTATCTCCTGTTATTTCTTTTGGATGGGATATTTGCCAGTTCTGGCAGAATGAACAGTCAAGATTGCAACCTACAGTGCATATGGAAAGGCAGAGAGAACCCGGTGCAAAATGGTATAGCGGCTTCTTTTCAATAGGATCAATGACAAGTGAACATGCCCTGTTATAGACAAGACTATAGAGGGTTCCTCCTGAATTCTGCCTCACACCACAAAAACCTGTCTTGCCGGGAACGATAGTGCATAATCTGGGACAGAGGCTGCACCGGACATTTCCCCCGCCAAGCTTGCTGTAAAAGAGGGCCTCTTTCATGAATAGGTTTTGGGCGGATTATTAAAATATTGCTTAAGGGAGAAGACTTTTTTATAAAATTTCGAGGGATAATATAGAACCATGACAAGAGATTATGCCTCTATGACAGTCAAAGAGCTTGAAAGGGAAATAGACGGGATTCTTCGGAAACAGCGTCATCAGGATGATCTCTTCAGGCTTGCTGTGTTTATGGGGCAGCTCGATCTCGCCAAGTTCATATACCACGA
>QMZP01000148.1 GCA_003663225.1 Candidatus Aenigmatarchaeota archaeon
AGGCTGGCATGCATTGGACACGCATGCCTCTGACTGGCCGCACGAGCCGCAGTCCAGCATTGTGCCGCATCCATCATCCACATGGCCGCACTCAAGGCCGGTGCAGTCGTTGGTGGGAGTGCAGGCCAGCATCATGGTTATCTCAGACCCGTCATTGAGTATCATGTTATCTGTCACTTGGTTCTGACCCCAAGAATAGGAGCCGTAGTTGGGCTTGCTGGCTATCACCTGCAGGGTCTTATCAGCGGTAGTGCCGCTCTGATTGACATACTCTATCACTTCCTGCCTTGGAACATAGCCGTCCAGACCAGTGGTCTCGGTCGATGACCAGTCCTCGTTGTCCATGTTCACGGTGGCTCCCTGGACAGGGTTGGAGCCGTCGGTGGCTACCATGTCCACGTACCACTTGCGTATGAGCTCTGAATCCCCCTCCACGAGCTCCCAACCATATGAGCAGTTCAGGAAGGTGTTGTTCAGGTTCTCGCTGCCGGAATTGGTCTCTATGTAAACGGGCCTGCTCGCGCCCGACACAGTCACATCCCTTATCACGTTGTTGGACGAGCTCGTGCCGGGAGACAGCGTCCGTATGTGTATGCCCTTGTCATCGCTGCCTTCTATGCTGACATGCCTGATTATGTTATAGTCCGAATCGTGGATGTACAGGCACGCCGAAGATACACCCGAGCAATTACCCAACAGGCTGTCATCTACGGTGGACCCATATGAGGATGTCATGAACACACCGAAAGGGTTGTGCTCCAAATCAGAGCCTGTTATGGTGTTGCCCGTTCCCTTGATGTATATGCCTGAATGCTTGTTATACATCGCGGTGATGTTCTCCAGCGTGTTCTCTGAACCGCTGAGGCTTATGCCTATGCCGAACGGCCCAATCCCCAGGTCGGTGTTCATCATCGCTACTTCGTTCCTGAGCGTGTTATTATTGCCTGTTATGGATGCACCGAACCCTGGGAAGGGGTTCTGCGGCGTGATGCCCCTGTTGGCAACGTATCTGTTGTTGGATAACGTGTTGCTGTTGCCCGCGAGCAACAGACCGTATCCATATCCGCCACCATATAACGGAATCTGGGGGACAGGCCCGTTGTTGTTCATGTCGTTGTACGCCAAGTGGCTGTAATCGCCGTTAAAGGATATTCCATGCAACCTGTTCTCCCTCGCTATGTTGTTCTCCAGCGTCGCGTGGTCCCCTGTTATGTTTATGCCCGTTATGAACCCCGACACCTTGCAGTTTATTATGCTGGTGCCTGAGAAGCCCTTTGACTCTATCCCAGCTTTCAGGCTATTGGTCCTGGGCACAACGCCTGTTATGTTGTGTCCGTTGCAGTCCAGCGTTATATCATCCGCCATTATGGATATGCATGTCGTGTTAGCTTCTATGTCGTTCTGCAAGGTGTATGTGGCGCCCGCTTCCGTGAGCTCAGCACATCCGTAGACTTCGTATGACTGCACGTCGCCCCCGATGCCCTGCCATTTGAGTACAGGATAGCTGCTGTCAACCTCTGTCCAGACGCTGTCAAAGTCCCATGACGGAAAGGGCTCCCTTGACTGGGAATCCGGCTGGACGTCGCCCTTGAAGTAATCTTCGTTCTCCACGCGTATGCAGCCATGGTCGCTGGGGAACCACCCTCCGCAATACCATGTCATGTAGAAGGCGTCGTAAGACCATGTGCATTCGGGGACCGTCTCGCAGTCAGGCTGGTTATCGAACACTCCGCACGACATCTGCCCGCAATGCTCGGGGGAATCATCATTGTGGTTTATCCAGTATGAGTTCATCACATCAGACCTTATACCTGCAAGCTCTCCCAGGCTATCGGCGCTTGTTGTGTATACCTTCCCCGCGGAGAACGAGTCGATTATATCATTGTCGCTGTATCCATATCCTACCAGCCCGCCCACATAGCTCTTGCCATGGACCTCGCTTGTGGAGTAAGACCTCACTATGGACGCATCACCAAAACCAGAGACGCTGCCGCTGCTGCCTACCAGCCCGCCTACCCAAAGGTTGTTGCTGCCCATGACATCCCCGGTAGAGTAGCAGTCCCTTATCATCCCCGTATTGCTGCCTGACAGGCCCCCCATGTGGCCGGCCCCGCCCGTGTCTATGACCTCTACAGAAGAAAAGGACCGCTCGATGTAACCGCCGTTGGTGCCGACCAAGCCGCCGGTTATCCTGGGGGATCTCACCGTTCCGGTCGAGTAGCACTCTGTTATGTTGCCGAAGCTCGCCCCGGCGAGCGCGCCTGTCCACCAGTCACCGGTCACATCGACGCCTTCCAGGCCCACGCCCTTAACGACTCCACAGTCAATCCCTTGTGTGCAGCTACTATCACCTATCTGGCTGAACAGCCCCACATAATCCTGGCCGGTGTTGATGGTAATGCCTGTTATCGCGTTGTGGCCGCCGTCCAGTGCTCCTGTGAACGGGTTTGAATGCGACCCTATTGGCGAGAACCCGGACCCTGTGCAGTCTATGTTTCCGGTTAGCGTGTAATATGCGTCAAGCTCGCTGCCTATCTCCTGCAACTGTGCGCAGCTGGTTATCTGGTATGGGTCTGCCTCCGTACCTGACCCACTTCCGCTGAACGCCTTCGCGCTCCCTACGGATAAGAAGAACGTTAACATTATAATGGCAAGTGTCTGCCATTCGCTGCTCATGCTTGATATATGATGATATGCCAATAAAAGCATCTCCTATCTAGAAGTAAAGTCGTACTTGAATCCCTTTGGCTTCTTGCCAGATGAAGAGCCGAACTCGAATGATATCCTGGGCTTCCCTCCCTCATCGTCGTTGCCCGTGTCGGGTGCGCTCCTGCTGCCCTTTCCCATCTCC
>QMZP01000149.1 GCA_003663225.1 Candidatus Aenigmatarchaeota archaeon
CCTGTTATGAGGCTGTCTGCGCATATAACACTATAACCCTTGGAAAGGAGCGATTCGCATAACCACGAGCCAATGAATCCTGCGCCACCCGTGACAAGGCAAGTTTCCATCTAATCACCATTATCGTTGTTGTTTATAGGAGGCGGTATTATCATCCCTTCATGAGCCATCTTGCTCGCCTCTTCATATGCCTCGATTGTTGAGATATCCAGCCAGAACGGGAGCTTTGACACAAACCCTGCAAGCCTGCCTTTTCTTGCCAGCTCCGGGAATATAGACTGCTCCACCTTTATCTTCTCTCTTGGGAACATATCAAAAATATCCTCTATCTCGAGTATGTAATAACCACCATTTGCAAGATTTGACGGGGCATCCTCTTTTCTGGGCTTCTCAACAAACGACTTTATCAGCGTGAATTCATTTGATTTCTCAACATCTGCTATACCGAACCTGTCTACCTCATTCTCAGGGGCCTCGAAAAGCAGAACAGTTGCCGAGACGCCGAGCCTCTCTCTGCACATCTTGTGATAATCTATCATCCCGTCCAGATTGAATGATGTGAGATTGTCTCCATAGGCAACAAGTACAGTGCCTGATTTTATGTTGTTCTCCTGCAGTATATGGAGTATGTCTCCTGCTGTCTCCCTCTGCGGCGTTGTTATTGTGGTTACAGGAACTCCGTAATCCATGTTCTTGAGGTAGCTGTCTATGCATATGCCGTGGGTGTGCGAAAGTATTCTCTCGTGAAGGTCCTTTCCGGATGTTCCAGATATACCCACAAACACTTCATCTATCTTGCTGCCTGTCAGTATGCTCCTGATAACCCAGTCAAGCATGGGTCTTCCCTTCAGGGGAAGCAGGGGTTTCGGAACCCCGTATGTCAATGGCCTCAGGCGCGTTCCCTTTCCTGCCGCAAGGATTATCGCTTTCATATAAACCTATCCAGAGCCTTAATTTAAAAAACAATCCATAGCTAAGATTTTAAGGTAAACAGTTAAATAAGGATAGCTGTTGCCAATGGATGCATCAAAACTCCTGCCGCTAATAGGTATTGTGATATTCATAGCTGTTCTTCTAAGCACCGGAATCATGGATATAGTTGACATTATAATCCGTGCAGACCCCGCTCTCCTTCTGATTGTCCTATCCCTCCAGATACCTGTTATTGTTATCAAAGCAGGGAAATGGAAGATACTGACTCATGCCTATGGAAGGGGAGCCTCCCTCAAGGAGTGCATACAATCATGGCTTGTTGGTTTTGTTATAGGGATAGTGACGCCCGGGAGAATGGGTGAGCTCTCCAAGGCATACTACCTCAAAGACAGGATATCGCTGGGAAGGGGAATAGGAACGATTGTTGTTGACAGAATCGCGGACATCTCTGTTCTATTCACGCTGGCGATTCTCGGTACAATACTGTTCATATACAGCGGGTTCCTTGAGATGGATATAATATACCTTCTTGTTACACTCTTTGTTGTGTTCATTGCCCTAACACTCTTTGTTCTGGCAAAGGGCGATCTTGTAAAGAGGTTTGCAGGTCCTGTATTTAGGAGGATTGTGCCACACAGACATAAGCCGGGCATGAGAAAAACATTCCACGATTTCTATACAGGGCTTGGTGATATAAGGAGGAGATGGCAGCTCGTGGCGGTCTCAGTTGCGCTTTCATTTGTTTCGTGGTCATTCGCTATACTGCAGTACAAGCTCATAGCCACGGCCCTGTCACTGCAGATAGGATATCTTTTCCTGCTCTCTGTTATGCCGCTTGTAACACTTCTCGATACCCTTCCCATATCCTTCTCCGGTCTTGGAACAAGGGAGATAGCGCTCATAATCTTCTTGGGTATGCTGAATGTTTCTGCAGGAGAGGCTGTATCATTCTCTGTTCTCATATTTTTGCTTGGATATCTTGTGCTTGTTCCGTTTGGTCTTATTTTCTGGTTCATGAAGCCCATAAAAATAGAGTTTTAATCACTACCAGCAGACACCCTCGAAACCAGAGACCCTGTTCGGATTCAGCGCCCTCCTGCCTTCAATGATGATTCTCTCCTTCATACCCGAGAAGTCCTGGTCCGTCAGCTCCCTGAATTCCGGCCACTCTGTGAGAACCAGGCAGGCATCTGCACCTCTCACTGCATCCCTCACGCTGCCAGAATAGGATAATTTGGGAAACATCTTCCTGAAGTTATCAGCAGCCTTGGGGTCATATGCTCTCACTCTTGCGCCGTATCTCAGCAGCTCCTGAACAATCCTTATTGATGGCGCCTCCCTTACATCATCTGTCCCTGGCTTGAACGCGAGTCCAAGAACGGCTATCTCCCTGCCCTTGAGACTGCCCATTCTCTTCTTGAGCAGGTCCACGATTCTGAGCGGCTGCCTTATGTTGAGCTTGACTACCTCTTCAAGAAGCATGGGCTCGTATCCCATGAGGCTCCCCTTCCTCACGAGCGCGAGGACATCCTTGGGGAAGCATGACCCACCGAATCCTATGCCTGCCCTCAGAAAATGGGGGGATATTCTGTGGTCCAAACCCACACCCTTCATGACCTCATAGGCATCAACACCAAGCTTCTTGGCTATGTTGCCTATCTCGTTGGTGAATGATATCTTGGTTGCAAGGAAGGCGTTTGACGCGTATTTTACCAGCTCTGCCACCTTTATCTTGGTTCTGATTATCGGCGCATTGAATACGGAGTGAAGCCTCTCCAGAACATAACCGGAGCGCGAATCCAGCTCCCCTATGACTATCCTGTCCGGCTCAAGCACATCCTTGAGGGCAGAGCCCTCCCTGAGGAATTCAGGAACCATACCCACACCAAAATCCTCTCCTGCCCTCTTTCCAG
>QMZP01000150.1 GCA_003663225.1 Candidatus Aenigmatarchaeota archaeon
TCAGATATATGAATCTGGCTGGAGCGAGGCAGTCTTCTATAATCTCCATTTTTCCCATCAATATCACCTATTTGGTCTCCCTGATTTCCCTGAAGAGATCATGAAGCTGCCGCTGAAGCATGACTGTGAGATGCTTGCACTCCTCGTTATATTCTTCCCTCTTTTTATGATAGAATATCCTGTGCCAGAATGTCCTGAGAAACTCATAGAACAGTGACCTCTGCCAGAGCGTATCCTGAGGGTATTCTGTCCTAAGATAGGGCTTTATTGTTATCGTTGCGTTCCCTGCCTTCTCGTCTCCCTCAGCGCTTATCGATATTTTGTAGTAGAGATACGTGAACTGGTCCATGTCCTTGTGCACAAACCATGAGACTTTATATTTCTCTGTTATTCCCTTTCCCCAATTAAATCTCTCCTCTTGTATCGCGCTGTCAGGAACATTCATAACAGATTTTATCATGTCATAAAACCTCTGGTAGAGTTTTGGTGTGTTGGGGCCCACATATCTCAGCGTAACATCGCCCGGGTCCTTGGGAAAACAGTTATCTTGCATCAGCATCTTTGTTCTCGCATAAACCATGATAACACCGCAATATATATAATTTGATTCGCATTATTAATTAATATGTTTGGCATATGGGGAACCGTCGCAGGAATTATATTAATATTAATAGGCGGCGGCCTTATATTCTTCTTCCCCTCCGCAGGGGACTATCAGCCGGATGAGATGAGCATACTGATGGTAGTTATAGGCTTTGTAACGGTAATAATCGGGGCAATTATGATATTTGTATGACAAGCACAGCAAGGAGTAGTCATATGGCAGAATTATCTCATGAAGAGAAGGAGGAAATAAGGAACATAGGCAGAGAGGAGTGGCAGAGATGGGACTATGATCTACCTCCTGACGAGATAGCAGCAATAGACAACAGGGGCCTGGTGATAGATCTCCTGCAAGAGAGGGCAAGAGAAGGAAAGCCCAGATATCTGGGGTTTGCGTTTTATGTTGCTGCCCTGAACATGGATATTGTTCTGGACTTTACAACCCAAGTAGGAGAGGGTCTGAACATGTACTGGTCGTATGTATTCCAGATGCCGAAGTGGTCATATAATGTAAGAAAAGTAAGCGAGTCAATGGAGGTCTCTCCTATCCACACAGATGCCTACAATCTCTTCATAGCCCAGAGGAACAGGCTCGAAGGACAGATAAAACAGGGCCTTGCATCGGCAATGGATGCCGTAAAGGATTACGAGCTTCTTGCGCACGATGCGCGTCGATACAAAGAGATACTTGATTATTTCAGGGAAGAGAGGGAGA
The DNA here is from genome assembly GCA_003663225.1 of Candidatus Aenigmatarchaeota archaeon. Lineage (GTDB taxonomy): Archaea > Aenigmatarchaeota > Aenigmatarchaeia > QMZP01 > QMZP01 > QMZP01. The sequence goes on from QMZP01000150.1 coordinate 1,319, forward strand.
GAGGGGATGAACACGTCCTGAGAAGCCTGTTTGTCGACAGGGTCGATGCCCACACTGGAGAGGGATATTCAATGATTACCATGGCCAAGCGATGGCCCACTATCATAACAGATTTCATAAGAATGGGTCAGAAAAAATACAGGAAGGTTAAATGGACTACAGACAAGATTGTACGCGAACTCGATGTGAGTCAGGCAGAGGCTACTGTTCTGCTTACAAAAGACAGGCTGTTCCATGAATGGAAGAAGCTCTTTCGTCCAACAGTAGCAGAGAGATATTCCAGAATAAAAGCCCTTTCTGAATCAAGAAAGAAATCCATAGACACGTACAGGACATGGCTAAGACCATATGTCACAAGGCACAAATCAATGCGTGAGATGGGAGAAAGCAGGGGAACAGGGTGGGTGAACAGCCCTTATATGATTCCAGCGTTTGGCGGCGCATACGCTTCAACCAACGCAAGGCTATGGGTATGGAAAGTGTTCCCGATAGGGGAGAAGAGAAAGCCTGAGGCCCGCACAGAGCGCACAATTGACGGAATACCGTGGCTGATAGACCCATACGACGATTTTGTCAGGGAATGGGCAAGAAAGATAGAGTACAAATACAGGCTTCCTCCCGGATTCTACAATGAAAAGAGGATAAGAAGTATGCTTCACGGATATATTATAAAGCATCCCCACCAAGCAGAGAACCAGGTCCCTGCAATGGTTCCGTCAGAGCTCTATTATGTCCTTTTCGACATAAACATAGAGAGGATAATATCAAGGACACCACCCCCTGCAGGAGGAGAGATAGAGGACCTTATGATAAATCCTCTCAGAACATGGATAGCATCACAGAATGTATTGCTTGTCCATCTAATAGAACTCGATGCAAGGGACAGGGCATTCGACAGGGAGATAGATGAGATGATAGGATCCAAGGAAGCAGAGACAAGTATCCTCGAGAGGGAGAAAGAGATACTCTTGGGAGAGCAGAAGAAACCCGAGAAGAAGGCAAGTGCATCAGCACGCATAGTTAACAACATAAAAAGTAAGCATAGGTGGCTAAAGATTAAGCTGTCTCCCTACAGCAGATATCTTTTCCGCCCGGGGCCATATGAAAGCGCATTCTATGAGAGAGTAGTCAAGATGTATCTTGTGGAGGCAGGTGGGTTGTACAAACAGCAGGTGGATTTTTGGAAGAGAAAGGCCGGGGTTGGCTAAGAAGGCTGGCCCGCAGATAATTGTTTATGATGCAATAGCCTATATATAATGGAATGGAGTTACAATATATTCTTGTTGCGTGGGCTAAGCTTTTATCTCACTGAAACCAAGTTATATACAGCTAACGGTGGTTCAATGGGTTACAAGCTCGGTGTTACATCCGGCCTTCATTATGTGGCAAGATCAGAGGAGCTCGCGACTGCTGTCAAGAAGCTGGGATTCGGCCTCACAAGGGGAACGAAATGCATAGAGATAGCGATGGATGTTCCGCATGAGGTAACTGAGACAGAGGGTGTTGAAA
>QMZP01000151.1 GCA_003663225.1 Candidatus Aenigmatarchaeota archaeon
ATATAATACTGTACGCGTTGATGCTCATGTCGGAAACGTTTGACATAAAGATAGAGAACATAGTGGCTTTCGTCACCCTCGGGGTGAAGGTGCCCCTGAACAGGCTTCTCGATAAGGTGGACGCTGAGTACGGGCCGGAGCAGTTCCCAGGGCTTGTCTACAGGACTGATGACCCGAAGTCGGCATCCCTCATATTCTCCAACGGCAAGGTAGTCTGCACGGGCACAAGGAGCATGGACGACGCCAAGAAAGCCCTGATAACAGTGGTGAAGAAGATAAAGAGCGTTGGGATACCGGTCCCCAGCACGTTCGACATTCACATAGACGACATAGTGGCTTCGACCAAGCTCGAGACAGACCTCAAGCTCGACGAGCTCAAGTTCTCAATGGAGGACACCGAATACGACCCCGAGAAGTTCCCGGGCCTCATACACAAATTAAGCGAGCCAAACGCCACATTCCTCATATTCAGCTCAGGTCGCATAGTCTGCACGGGCACGCATAACATAAAGGACGTCAAGACAGCGCTAATAAAGCTGAAGAAGAATCTGAGGTCTGTTGGGATAAAATTAAGATAACTATGAATAGTAGATTATTTCTTCCTGTTGCCCTTGCCTATGGCAGACTTCCAGTTAGATTTCACTGACTTTATCCTGGACGTCTTGCCGAATCCGCATGAAGAGCATACCTTGTCCTTGATATGGTACGACCTCTTCCCACATCTCCTGCATATCATGTGGCTCTTTTTGTTCTTCTTCCCAAACGAATAGGTTCCCTTGGTCATCTCAATACCTCTTACTGCTCCTGTTTGTCAGCATCAGAGAATGGAGCTATGCTTACTGTCCCGGAGATATGTACACTATACTGTCTCCTCTTATGAGGACCTTGCCCAGCTTTATCGAGCTTTCGCCCTGTATCTCAGCGTCATCAAGCCATATGTTTATGTGCGAGTCAAAAGCCCTCAGGGTGCCTACGATGTTTTCTCCGTTCTTTGTCCTTACGATTATTTTCTTGTCCGTAGAGCTACCGAGCACATCAAGTGGTCTTTGCATTTTACAACCTCCAACAACTTAAATCAAACAATCTGAATAGTTTAAATAACCACTCAAGGTATTTAAATGTAACATCATGATAATAATGTAATTCAGGTGTGGCATATGGCAAGATGGCATACACGATCGGAAAGGAAGCCCACTGGAGGGCTACTGAAGCAGAACATGAAGAGGAAGGGCCGCCAGAGAGGCTCCGAGTTCCTGGAGACCAGGATATCCAAAAGGAATACCAAGGTCAGGAGAGGAAGGGGCGGAAGCGGAAAGATGAAGATACTGTCAGAGGAATATGTTAACGTATCCGACTACAAGACCAAGACAATGAAAAAGTTAAAAATACTGGCGGTCGAGGCAAACCCGGCGAACCCGCATTACGTGAGGAGGAACGTCCTTACAAAGGGTGCTGTAGTGAAGACGGAAGCAGGCAACGTGAGGATAACATCAAGGCCCGGGCAATGCGGCAGCCTGAGCGGTGTAATGGTCAATGAGTCCAAGTGATTCTGAGGCATCAAAAGGTGATGTCGATGTATATCCTGTCCACAACTTTGTCATTCTTTGTTATCTCTGATACCCAGAAGAACCCCCCACCGTCCTTGGTAACTATGTAGGGCTCGTTTATCTGCTCTGGTGCATATGACCCGTTCCCGTACTTAAGCATGATGTAAGTGTGCATGTCGATTGCAGAGTCCCTGTTTATGAAGTATTTCTTTGGCTCTGAATATTTCATTGACCCTGACGGGTTGGTGAACTCACCCTCATCCGCCATTATATACCCGGTCACGTTGCCGCCCTGCTTTACCGGGATTATCCACAGATACAAGCTGGCATTCCCATCGAAGACCGGCACGGCTTCCCCTGCTTCTGCGTTCGGGAATATCTTCTGTCCGCGCTCAGACGCCAGCCACGCGTCTGCTGAAGCCATCACAGTGGCCGTGTCCGCGTCGTCCCACGGGCTCGTCCAGCTGTAGTTGCCCTCGCCTGTCATATTCCCTGTTATGGGCGCCTGCTCGGGCAGCATCCATATCGCTACGGCTATCGCTGCCAGCACTATTACTGCAGTTCCCAGCTTGGCGTCCCTGCTGTCCATGTGAATAAATTCGAGATAAGTTATTTAAGATTGCATCATTCCATGTGCTCTATCCTCTCCGCTACGATGCTGTTGTGTTCGTGTGCCCTCTTGACATCCTCGGGCACGCTGATGCCGCTCCTCGTGTAGTAGTCATAAGCCGCCTCTTTCAGTGCGTCCACTGCCAGCACAGAGCAGTGCACCTTCTGTCTCGGAAGGCCGTTCAGTTCGCTGACGACGTCCTGCTTGCTTATCCTGAGCGCATCCTCCAGGGTCTTGCCTTTTATCATGTCTGTGAGGATGGAGCTGGTCGCTATCGCAGCCACGCATCCGAACGTCTTTACCTTGGCATCCTCTATGACGTGCCTCCCCTTCCCTATCTTCAGGAACATCCACAAAAGGTCGCCGCAAGCGGGGTTGCCCACCTTGCCTATGGCATCGGCGTCCTTTATCTCGCCTATGTTGTGGGGGTTCTTGAAGACATCCAGCACTTTCTCGCTGTATCCGTATTCCATCATAATCCCTCCCTGAATTCCTCTTCTGTCAGGACGTCTATCCCATGCCTCTTGAGCAGCGCCGTTGTGACACCATCCCCTTCTCTCAGCCTTCCGCTAAACGTACCGTCGTATATATGGCCTGACCCGCATGCCGGGCTCTTGGACTTGAGAACAGCCTTATCGACGTTGTTATCCTTAGCTATCACG
>QMZP01000152.1 GCA_003663225.1 Candidatus Aenigmatarchaeota archaeon
GTGCTCCACATTATCTTAACTTTCGAGTTCGCCAGCTGCTTCCTGTACGTCTCAACCGCCCGCAACTCGTCCCTCCTGTGTATGAGTGTGGTCTTGGCACCTATCTGGTTCAGCAGCAGTGCGTATGTTGCAGCAGTGTCGCCGCCACCGACCACCAATACGCGCTTGCCTTTGAACAGCGGCCCGTCGCAATTGGCGCAATATGAGACGCCTTTCCCCGAGAACTCCTTTTCCCCCGGAACCTGGACCTTCCTGTGCCTTGCGCCCGTCGCTATTATGACGGTCTTGGCACCAAAGACCCTTTTCTCTCCCTGTACCATGAAGCCTTCGCCAGACTTCTTTATACCCCCTACCTTCTCGTTCTCTGTGTGTACGCCCATCTTCTCTGCGTGTGATTTGAACTTCTTCATGAGCTCAGGCCCGTTTATGCCGGGCGTGCCTATCCAGTCATCTATTATAGTGGCTTCCGCGACAGTCGGCTGTGTGCCCGGGTCTGCGAGGACCAGGGTCTTCAGGTCCCTCCTTACTGAGAATATGCCCGCGGTAAGCCCCGCAGGGCCAGCGCCTATTATCACCACATCATACGTTTTCATGGTTCTAATTTGGGGCGGCCGTTTATAAATAAATGTGCGCCTACCACACCATTATTCTTATGTCTACCCTGTCCCCGCTCTCCATGGCGTGGTATGTCGACTTTACGAACACATCGGTCGAATTGGGCGTCAGCTTGCCGTATTCAGTCAGCGTGCCGCTCACATTGAACACCACCCTGAAATCCCTTTCTATGCCTAGCGACCTCTGTATGCTGCCGTACGAAGAGCTTGTCATGTCATTTATCCTGTCCTGGGACACTACATTCTCCTTCACAGCCGCCCACGGTATTGTCTGGTTTATGTTGCTGGTCTGTATGCTGTCGTCGCACACGAGCGTCACGTTCTTGTCGGAGTAGGTGACGGTAAAATGGTTCTGCCCGGGGTCAAGGTCGCTCTGCCAGTAGAGCCTGCTCCCTGATATCAGGCACTCCTGCTCTGTCCCGGATTTGTAAACCATTGTGGAGTTCTTGGCACCCTCGGACGGCCAGGAATAGTCGAAATAGAAGACATTGTCAGTGCTCGCGTTCTCAACTGTTATGGATACCGGTATCTCATACGAATCTATGGTGACATAGTCTATTATCTTGTCGCTTATGTCATCAGCGACCTCTGTCATGGGGTATTCCTTCTCTGTCACGAACGTGTTGAAGAAGTAGACCATTGACCATGATGTGAACACGAGGAATATCATTATCCCTATTATGCCGTCTATCTTGACCATACTACCTGGCCCCCAGCAGCAACGACTTCAGTCTTCCCAGGAGCGTGTGCTTCCTCTGTTCCCTCCTGACCCATGACAGCCATATGGTCCATATGGTCAGAACGAGCACTATCAAGCCTATCTGCCAAAGGTAGTCGTGTATCAGCATAGCTGTCTCCAGGCCGTACACCCTCTCCGATACGACGACCGCTACAACCCTCGCTATGTTGCCTGCCCATATGACGGGTATGCCCGCTGCCAGTCCCCATAGCCTCCTGGACATCATCACTCCAGGGACTGCGAATATGAGCGCGAACAGGAAGAGCATGCTCTTCCAGCCTGTGCAGTCGTCGTTGAGATAAAAGTAGAACGGCGGCTTCACGTTATCCTCTACTGCTATGAAGGCCCCGTCCTGCTGGGTCCTGAATCCCATGTTGTCCAGCACCCACCTTGACTGGTTGCCGGTAGCTATCTGCATGGGCAGCAGGCTTATGCCCAGCCCGAGTATGAGATATAATGGGAGTGCCAGTATCAGAAGCCTGACCAGGAATTCCAGTGTTCTAATCATCCTCTTCTGATTCCTGCTAATCCTCCGGCTGAATAGTTTCAAGATACACCACTCTTAATATTATTTTGTGCTTACCCTTTATTTATCTTCATGAAGAGCTTTATCAGGTAATCTATGCTCCTTCTCCTCAGCAGCACCCCCTCCTTCACGAAATCCCTGATGCCTTCCGGGTGTCCCCTGGCCTTGAGCTTGTCTATCCTGGCATCGACCCTTTCCATGAGATGGCTTATGCCTTTCCATGCGAGCAGCACGGCGACAAGCGCGTCCTTTTCATGCTGGTTGTCCCATGAGACCCTGTATGCGTCCTTGAAGCCCTTAGCTATCCTGGCTTTGTCCTGCCTGCTCAGGTTCTCTTCGGGAGACATCAGCCTCGACGACAAAGACGCTGAAATGCGCTTCAGAGCCCTGGGCGGCGGGTCCTTGTCACTCGCTATTATGACTGGCTTCCCGTGCTCGAGTATGAACTCGGTTATCCTCGGCATAGAGAATCCCTTTCCACTCTCTATGGTGATGAGGTTGCCCTCGATATCCATTATAGCTACAGCGGTTGTCGTGCCAGGGTCTATGCCGGCTATTATAGGTCTGTCATTCATCTGTTGAGATTTGTAATCATTTAGTAAAAGCATATGCTATATCATGAAAAACAATACAGCAAGCAGGGACGCCACTAATATCGCGTGCATCCCTATTTCGAACCCAGGCGCGGCAGCTGCAAAGGACGTGGTGACGCATTCGCCGCTGAAGCACACATTGCCGGGTGGGCAGGCGTTCCCGCACGAGCCGCAGTGGGTGATGCTCGTGTCCGTGCTGATGCACGAGCCGGAGCAGCAGTGGCCGAACAGGCATGGCTGGCCCTGGCAGTCAGGGCTGTCAAAGCAGTCAGGCTGGCCGTCGCCGTCGTTGTCCACGTTGTCGTTGCACCAGGTTTCCTGGCTGCAA
>QMZP01000153.1 GCA_003663225.1 Candidatus Aenigmatarchaeota archaeon
ATATTATACCATGACCACGGTTAGCTATGGGGGTAGGAAAGGGAAAGATGACGCAGTGAAGATGCTCGCCCTCAAATGCTCGCTGCAGAACGCGGTCCAGCATGGTGGCAAGGCGAGCGTAGGCGCGGTCATGGGCAAGATGCTCGGCGAGCAGCCGGAACTCAGAGGCAAGATAGGGACAGTGAGGCACGAAGCCGAGAATGCTGTCCGCCAGGTCAATTTCATCTCTGCTACAGAACAGAAGAGAAGGCTCGAGAAGCTGGCACCGGTGAAGGAAGAGAAGAAAGGGAAGGAAAGACCGGAACTGCCGGAGCTGAAAGATGCCAAGATGAACAGGGTAGTGACCAGGTTCGCGCCGTGCCCGAGCGGCCCGCTCAACATACTGCAGGTCCTTAGGGCGCTGATGCTATCATACCTGTACGCTGAGAAATACAATGGGAGGTTCATATTGAGGTTCGAGGACACCGATCCCTCTCCCGGGAAGATAAAAAAGGAATTCTATGACATGATAAGGGAGGACATGAGGTTCCTCGGAGCCAAGCAGGATGATGAGATAACGGAATCCAAGAACATGCCAGTCTTCTACAGATATGCGGAGAAGCTCATAGAGGGCGGGCATGCATATGTGGACTTCACGCCCGCCGAGGAGTTCAGGAAACTCAAGAATGCCAGGAAAGACCCGGAATTCAGGTCTGCGGCGCCCGAGGAGAACATGAAGGCATGGAAGGACATGCTAAATGGCAAGTACAGGGCAGGCGAGGCAGTACTAAGGTTCAAGACTAGCATGAAGGACCCGAATCCGGCATTCAGGGACCCTGCGATATTCAGGATAGCAAGGGGAGACCACCCGCTGGTGGGCAACCGGTTCTGCGTATGGCCGCTGTACAATTTCGCGAACAGCGTAGAGGACCATGAAAGCGGAGTGACCCACATATTCAGGGGCAAGGAGCACGAGCACAACTCCTACATACAGAACAAGATATACGCGGCTCTTGGCTGGGAGCCGCCCACTGTGCTCAACTTCGGCATGATTTACCTTCCGGGCAAGAAGGAGCATACCAGGGACATAAAGGAGAAGATAAGCAAGGGAGAATATACGGGCTGGGACGATCCCAGGCTCCACACGATAGCAGCGCTGCGCAGGCGAGGATTCCGCGGCGAGGCATTCCGCGAGGTCGCCATAACAGCGGGCCCGAGCAAGAGCGACATAAAGTTCTCATGGGATAGTCTGGAGACAGCCAACAGGAGGCTCATAGATCCGAACGCGAACAGGTACATGGTGGTATTCGACCCCGTCAAGATATCGCTCAGGGGGTATCCGCACAAGACAAACTTCGTGAGGGAGCCGCTGCACCCCGATTTTCCAAGAAGGGGCAACAAGCGGATGTGGGTCGATACCAGCGAGATCATGATATCCAAGGATGACTGGAAGGCCCTCAAGGGCAAGGAGTTCAGGCTCAAAGGCCTTGCGAACATAAAGCTCTCGGTGAGATCTGGCAACTACACCGGCAATGAGCTGAAAAGATCAATGAAGAAGATACAGTGGGTATCAAGGAAGCCCGTGGATGTGGAACTCACCTATCCTGACGGCGACAAGCTGAAGATATGGAAGGGTCTAGGTGAGACCGCGATGAACAGGCTTAAGCCCGGAGAGATTATACAGATGGAAAGGATAGGATTCGCCATAGTGGAATCGAACAAGTCCGGCAGGCTCAAGCTTCTCTGGACCCACAAGTGATTCTAGCCTCCGAGCACCCCAAGGCCGCTAAGCGCATTTCTTATGAGTTCGCCGAATATTGTGCTGGATATCATGGCTACCATGAAGTATGCCAAAACGCCCACGAGTAGTATCTTGCCCATCTCGTAGTACATAGACGTCTTGTTCTCGCCCACCGTTATCTTGTTCGTGAACATAGCCAATATCGCCAGTATCTCTATCAGATATATGCCTATTATAAGCTGGAACAGCTCCGGGGATATCGAGGACTCCATGTTTCCGAATATGCTGCCTATGTCCTCCAGTCCCATCGCCGACCCCACTTCTATCTCCTCCAGGTACTGGCCAAGGCCTGCAAGGACCTGGACTATTATGTCTGCCATGGACACTATCAGGCCTGTTATAAGCGGGGTGAGCATGTACGCCTGGAACTTCATGCTGGATGCAGTCTCTGACAGCATATCCCTTATGTACTCCTGCGTCTCCCTTATGTTGCGCAGGTACCTTGCCACACGCAGCATGCTTTCAGAGGCATATGTGACCCCCTTCTTGGCAGTGTCTGTTATGGTGTACATTATGTTCTTTATCATGGTTGAAGGGTAGTGGTTTATTGCGCCGTACTCCTTGTCAAACATAGCGGCTTCGAACGTCATCCCGAGATTCCTTATGTTCCTAAGCGCTATTTTGAAAAGGTCCGCTATAGTAAGGTCCTTCAGGTCGTCTATGCTCTTCTCCACCGCAACCTCTGTCGGCGTGCCAGCTGCTATGTGGTTGCCAAGCTGGAACAGGGCTGTCTCGAACTCCCCTTCAACGGATTGTATGTCATTCTGCACCCTTACGCGCTGGAAGTTGGAGAGTATGAAGTAGACCGCAAGCGATATCCCAATACCCAGTGTTATTAGGGCTGACATGGTGAGGGAGAATATGTTGTACGACACCTCCCTTCCAGCTATCCCCATAGTGAGCATCTGCGGGTTCTGTATGAAGTAGAATACAGGCAGAGCCAGGAATGCCGCTGCCACTATCAGCGGTATGGGGCGCCCCGGCACGTTGACCTTGCACATGGAGACGTATCC
>QMZP01000154.1 GCA_003663225.1 Candidatus Aenigmatarchaeota archaeon
AAGACAGCAGAGAAACTCAAAGAAGCCGGATACACTGATTATATGTCAATTGCAGCAGCATCTGCAGGCGAACTAGTTGCCAGTGTTGGTGTGGGAGAGGATACAGCAAACAAGATTATAGCGTCTGCTAGGGACGCCCTTGATATGGGATTTGAGACTGCCACAAGTGTTCTCAAGAAAAGAGAGATGGTTGGAAAGATAACCACAGGCTCCAAAGCCCTTGACGCCCTGCTTGGCGGGGGAATTGAAACACAGGCCATAACCGAGGCTCATGGAGCATTTGGTTCTGGAAAATCCCAGCTGGCACATCAGCTCGCAGTCAATGTTCAGCTCCCCAAAGACAAGGGTGGCCTCGGCGGCAAGGCAATATTCATTGATACCGAGAACACGTTTCGTGCTGAAAGGATAATGGAGATGGCAAAGGGAACAGGTATTGATCCAAAAAAAGCTCTGGAGAATATTCTTGTTGCAAGGGCGTACAATTCAGACCATCAGATACTTCTCGCAGAGAAAGCAGAAGAGCATATAAAAAAGAACAATGTGAAGGTTATAATTGTTGATTCTCTCACAAGCTCTTTCAGGAGCGACTATACAGGGAGAGGTACACTTGCCAACAGGCAGCAGAAACTTAACAGGCACCTTCACACCCTACAGAAGCTGGCTGATGTCTACAACGCGGCAGTTTATGTTACAAACCAGGTTATGGCAAGGCCGGACATTCTTTTTGGCGATCCCACTGCACCTATAGGCGGACATATTCTTGGTCACCAGGCAACCTTCAGAATATACCTCAGAAAGAGCAAGGCAGAGAAGAGGATAGCAAAGCTTATTGATTCCCCCTGCCTGCCTGAAGGAGAAACAGTCTTCAGGGTTATTGTTGATGGAATAAGGGACGCCTAAAATTCTATTATAACCTATTTATTACGGTCCCGCACAACTATATACAGGTTGATATGGCATCACCACTTCTGCTTGATATAGGCATTCTTATAATAATTGCAACATTTTTTGCATTTCTCGCCAGAATCCTGAGACAGCCCCTGCTTGTTGCCTATGTTCTTTCTCGCATATTCATAGGACCGATGGGAATGGGGATAATCACAAGCCCAGAGGAGATACAGGTGCTTGCAGAATTTGGCATAGCATTCCTTCTTTTCACTGTTGGCCTTGAGATAGATTTCAAGAGACTCAGGAGTGTGGGTTCTGCATCGCTTCTCGGTGGAATAATCCAGATGGGAATAACATTCCTTCTTGGGCTTGGAATAGGGATGCTGGCCGGCTTTGAAACCATAACATCTGTTTATCTCGGTCTCCTTCTTGCCTTCAGCAGCACCATGATTGTTGCCAAGCTCCTTGTAGACAAGAACGAGATAAAGACCCTTCACGGCAGAATAATGATGGGCGTTCTTCTCATACAGGACCTCATAGTTATACTCATACTCCCGGTTCTTGGAAACATTGGCATGGGCTTCTCATTTGAAGCCTTCTCTGTCATAATAGTCAAGGGGCTTGGTCTCTTCTCGATAGCGGTAGTTCTTAACAGATATGTCATGAAGAAACTTCTGGATTACTCTGCAAAGTCTCATGAGATACTGTTTCTTACTGCAATAGCGGTCTGTTTTGCATTTATAGCAATCTCATACTTTCTGGGATTCTCCATAGCTATAGGTGCCTTTATAGGAGGCATAGCATTGGCGGAATTCCCCTACAACCTCGAGATATTTGGAGAGATGCATAGCCTCAGGGACTTCTTCTCAGTAATCTTCTTTGCCAGCCTCGGGATGCAGCTCAATTTAACAGTCATGATTAATATAATGCCTTTGTTGCTTTCGCTTCTTATAATAACCATTATACTCAAGCCATTTATACTCTCTCTTATATATCTTGCCCTTGGGTACGGCGGCAGAACATCATCAATTATAGGTCTTGGAATGGGACAGGCAAGCGAGTTCTCGTTTATACTCGCTGCCCAAGGACTTGCTCTTGGTCAGATATCCCAAGATATATATTCTGTCATGGTAAGTGTTGTTGTCTTTTCCATGATAATTACCCCATATTTCATGAGATTTAGGAATAGTATATATAACCTCTTCTCTAGGCCGAAAATAAAGTTATTCGAGAGAATAGGTGCTCCGCATCATGTAAAAAAGCTCGAGAAGCCACCCAAGAAAGAGCTCAGAAATCATGTTGTTGTCTTTGGCTGTGATGTAATGGGAGGAAAGATAGTAGACTACCTCAGGGAGAAGGGAAAGCCTTTCATTATCGCGGAACATAACCCGGAAGTTATAAAGGAGTTGAGCAGCAAGGGCATATACACCATATATGGCGATGCCGACAACGAGGACCTTCTCAGGGAGTCCGGTCTTTATAAAGCAAGATTATGTATAGTCACGATTCCGGATATAGAGGTTGCCGGTTTTGTCATAGGCAAGGCAAGAAGATTTAATCCGGACATAAAAATATATGCACGTGCTCATTCAGAAGACGAGGCAGAGGCCCTCTACAGGGCAGGCGCGGATTTTGTTGTCGTTCCTGACTTCGTATCTGGAGGAACGCTTGTAAGAAAGATAGAGCATTTCTTTACGGGAAGAAAAAACAACCATTTATTAAAGCATGTTGATATCAGAAAATAAAGCATGCCTGTGGGGGCATGCTTTAGAGTATGTCCTTCTCAGATACTATCACAAAATCTCCTACAGACTTTACTGCAGAAAATGGAACAAGAAGCCTGTTTTTCTCGTCTTTCTGAAGATTGAGGTTTGTTGTGTG
>QMZP01000155.1 GCA_003663225.1 Candidatus Aenigmatarchaeota archaeon
AATGGCATCCGATATCTGGTCGCAGACCTTGTCGGGGTGTCCGCCCGTAACCGACTCCGATGTGAACAAATATCTCTTTGGCATGGAATTACCTTTTCGTTCTATTTGGCTTACATCTTTATATTATTTCTGAATCATCCGTCCGGTCTTTTGCCGGCCGGTGGTATGGGCTCCAATACAATCTTGTACCTAAGCCCCACATGCGGTGGCAGCTGTGCTTGCTCCTCCTTTCCAAGCGTGACCTGCAGGTACGGTGTGTCATCGCTATTGGCTCCGTGGTACACCCTCCTGCCCCGGCTGCCGGTGCCGGCCACCATGTAGCTGGCAGGCATCTCGCCCATGAAGACAAGCACGTCATCCGATTCGGGGATATCTATCTGGACTTTCCGGATATCAGTGCCCGCGGTTGTCATGTAAAGCCTTTGTTGAAACCATATATATAGTTTTTTATATCTGTTATGAATAAATTATAACCATCAGGAATATAGTGGACAAAGAAGGGATAGCATGATAGTAACAGGGCATTACATGAAGCATCTCAGGGAGGAACAGGGATACTCGCAACAGGAGCTAGCCAAGCTAGCCGGAATCAGCCAGGCACATGTGGCCAAGATAGAGTTGGAGAAGGTGGACCCCAGGCTTTCCACCGTCAACAGCATGCTTACAGTCCTGCTGAAAGGCAGGAAGAAGCCGACATGCAGGACCATAATGAAGCGCGGAATAATATCAGCCAAGCCCGAGGACAAGGTGCTGGACGTGATAACCAGCATGAAGAAGCTGGGTATATCCCAGGTGCCAATATTCAGCAACGGTCAGAACATAGGAAGCATAAGAGAGATGACGATAATACGCAATGCGCACAAGCGCCTGAAGCTGCTGCAGGTGCAGGACATCATAGACGAGCCGTTCCCAGTGGTCAATTCATCAGACTCCACAGAGGTGCTGCCCGGTCTCCTGGACTACCATGCAGCAGTCCTGGTAGCGGATAAAGGCAGGATTATGGGCATCATAACAAAGAGCGATCTGATAAAGATATAGCATAAGATTGTAAAGGAAGCCTCAGAATATCCTGTTTCTCGATTTCATCTTGAGATAATCTTCCTTGCTAATCTTCGCATTCCTGATACATGAGTTTATTATAATATTCTGCTGCGCAGACCATACCCTGTCACTGTGCTCAAGGACGTATTTAGACCATAAATTAACGAATCTTATCCTTTCATCTTTGTTTTCTTCCGTAAATCCCATCAAGCATCACCTTATATTCACGTATCCTTTCCTCATCAATATGCCCCTTTGCAACGTTCCTTATATGCATCGCATCCTCAATGTCCTTGGGGCTTCTCAGCACCTTTTCCTTGAAAGCAACCTGCATCTCAAGCGGGGAAATTTTCAATTCCTCTCCGCCAAACCTTGCTGTTATTGCCTTTTTCAGGCTCGTGTTATCCGCCAACGTCCTTGCGAATTTGACCTCTGCGTTCGGTATAACGGCGCCTTTACGCGCAAAGCGGGCCGGTATGCCTGACTTTAGGTTGTCATACAGCTCATGGGCGCTGTTTGAATTGAAGCAGTAGAACTTGCCTTTCATGCTTTCAAACAGACTATCTATCTTTTCCCTGCCAGTAATGGGGATTATTACATCTATGTCTTCGCTTGCTCTGGCCCTGCCCATGATTATGGACACATATCCGCTAACAACAACATAGTCAACATGTTCCCTGATGACCTTTATGAAATCCAGGGCAAACCTGTCCAGTTCTGATATCTCCCTGTCAATCTCTATTACGTTGCCCGAAACAAATTCCATGAAAACACCTGTTCAATTTATTTTTGGCATATCGATTAAAAAGCACGCGTCATGGCTTCCGCCTATTCCATCAAATCCTTCACGAAGCGCTCGGGGTTGAACTTCTTTATGTCGCCGTACTCCTGGCCCGTGCCCAGGAACAGGATGGGCTTCTGTATCGCGTAGGATACTGACAGTATGGAGCCGCCCTTCTTGTTAACGTCGGTCTTGGCCATTATCACGCAGTCAACCCCTACCATCTCGTGGAACATCTTGGCCTGTTCCACCGCGTCATTCCCTGTGAGCGAATCTATCAGCAGCACCTTGAGGTCGGGCTGGTTGACCCGTATTATCTTCTTAAGCTCGTCAGCCAGGTTCTTGTCGGTATGCATCCTGCCGGCGGTGTCCGCCAGAACCACGTCTATGCCCTTGCTCCCGGCATGCTTCCTGGCATCGAATATGACAGCAGCGCTGTCAGAGCCGTACTGATGCTTTATCACGTTGACGCCGAGCTTCCTGCCATGGTGCTCCAGCTGCTCTATGCTTGCAGCCCTAAACGTGTCGCCTGCCGCAAGCACCACTGAATAGCCCCTGTCTATCAGCCACCTGGCGACCTTTGCTATGGACGTGGTCTTTCCCGCGCCATTGAACCCGAGGAACACAAGGCACGCGGGCTTCCCCTGCTTCTTGCTCTCCTTTATCACCTTCTCTATGTCCGCTTTTCCGTGGTCCACCAGTCCGAGCAGCGCCCTTTCCATTGCCTCTGATATGAGCTTCTCCGCGCCCCTGCGCTTTATCTTCTTGTTGACGAGCTCCTTCTTCATGACATCCCTCATGAACTCTATGGCTTCCACCGCTATGTTGGACTGGAGCAGCTCTATCTCAGCCTCATCGAAGAATGAATCTATATCACCCTCTGTAATCACCCTCTCGGTGCCCCTGTCACGTAT
>QMZP01000156.1 GCA_003663225.1 Candidatus Aenigmatarchaeota archaeon
CCTGACCCACGCGCTTATGGTTATGGCATCGGTTATGTCAAGGCTTGCGCTGTCACCAACGTCTATGTACTCATCTGCGCCGCCATCGAAAGCGCATCCCTTGCCCAAGTATCCCGCTATATTACAAACAGGCTCACCCCGCGTTGTTCCCGCGTTGTTCCCCACGGAGTCCTGGATTGGCTGCGTGGCTCCATGGACACCATCTTCCATCTTCCAGTACGAGACCATGCCATCGGTTCCCACTGCCTCGGTGTAGTTGCCTTCTATGAAGAAGGAATGGGTGGTTATGCCCGAGCTGTTGTATACGGTAAGGTTCGCCCTGCCTACCGAGGAGCCGTCCTCCCTGGTGGCGTTTATCTTTATCCTCCACCTCCTCGTAAGCTGCGAGCTGCCGTCCACGTTCTCGGATGAATATGTGACGTTCAGGAAGGTATTGTTTATGGCGCTGTTGTGCAGGTATACATCATTTGTTCCGCTGTTCGTTATCTTGCTGTCCGTTATCACTGTGTGGTTGGCGCCTTCCCTTAATTCAATGCCATATGTGTTGGAATCCGCCTTGAGGCCATGGACCTTGTTGTCGTCACCTGCCCATATCCAGATACCGCGGACGTTTGAATTGGCCGTAACGTTGGAATAGGTGTTGTTGGAACCTGTGGTGTAGAAGCCTGAATAGGTGTTGCCTGAAGACACCGTGTCCTTCACAACAGAGTGCGATCCCTGCAGCCATATCGAATGGCTGTCAGTAGCCCCGGTAGCCTGGACGTCCTCTATGTGGGCGTAATGGCTCAGGCTCCGCAGGAATATGTTCCTCCCGTTGGAGTCAAGCGACATGTTCTTTATCCAGATGTTCTCGCGTGTCATTGAATATATGCCGCGAGTCTCGAAGCTGTTGACAGCACCGTCCTTTATGGTGCAGTTATCATAAGCTTCCACACCTGTCCCTGCGCCGCTGCCAGTGATTGTGTAGCCGTTCATGTCGAACGTGACGTTGCTGGCCGTTATGTTCATGCAGTCCCCTGACGTGGAGATGTCGTTGCGAAGATTGTAGTAGGTGTTGGCCTGCCACAAATCCCTGCATATGGTCACGTCAGGGGTGTCCTTCTCCACCGTTATCTCCCTTGTCTCGGTCTGGTTCATGTTGCCCGCTATGTCGACAGAATAGCCCTTTACAGTGTATTTGGCATCAGAAAGGCCTGTGAAGTTGTGCTCGAGCTGGCTGAGAGTGGAGTTGTACAGGTGATCTATCTCCTTCGGCGTGAGGGTCCGGTTAAATATCATTATCTCGTCAAGGCTGCCGTTGAGGGCATAGGAATGGCTGGGGTTGTATCTCCCGAAGTATATGGTAGACGAGTCTGGTGGTATCGGGTTCTGGTTCATCGTTATGGACCGGACACGGGAACCGTCCACATAAGTCGTCAGGTTCCTCCCGGTATAGTCGGCCACTGTTGTCACCATGTGCCAGTTGCCGTCTATGGCAACGGAACCCGCGTTGGGGCTGTAGTAGTTAGTCCCGTTGGCGTACTGGTAATACATGTTAGACCCGCCGCTGAAGTAGAGCCAAAGGAAACCGCTCGATGTGGACTGGCCCCCGTCTGCGAATAGTGTTTGGCCAGACGGTGTAGAGCCTGTCCTCCTTACCCACAGGTTCACTGTCAGGTTCGGCGGCGAAGGCAGATTCAAGCCAGAGACAGCTATGTTGGCCTGCTCGAAACTGTAAGCCTTGCCGAAGCTCCCGTTCTCTGTCTGCGTTGCGCTGGTGACGCTGCCATTGTGCAGTTTGAGCTCGTCATTGGCAGCGTCCTCGAACCTCCACCATCCAATGAGACTCCTGTTGAAATCCACAAACGAATAGTGGTCATGCGTGTCTGAAGTGGAAAGGTTCACGTATATGTAATTCTGCTCATAAGTGCCGTTCTCCGGCGTGGGGCTGGTGAAGTAGACATCAGGTATGGTGGCGTCGGTCCTAACCCATCTCGTGGAAGTCTGGTTCCTGCTGCCAGCGGAATCCACCACGTGGGCAGTGAATTTGTGCATGCCGTCAGACAGGCCGGTAAGGTTGTGCTCATATCCGTATTTGGGCGCTGACGAGTTGTACAGGGAGCGTATCTCCTCTGCTGATAGGGAACGGTTGAAGACCAGGACGTCGTCAATGGAGCCGTTGAAGTAAAAGTTGGTGCCGCCATATTTCAGAGAGCCTATCCTGCTGTCGTCTATGGATGGAGCAGTTACCGCTGATTCGTACGTGCCCGCAGATGTGCCGTCCACGAACATCTCGTAGTATGAAGACCCGTCCTTCACCACTGCGACATGATGCCAGTTGCCGTCGTTCCCTATGATATCCGAGTCTATGATGTCGCTACCGGCCCCATAAGCATAGTGTATATCTTTTGTGTTCAGGTTCAACCAGATTGTATTGAATTCCAAACTGGAACCACCCTCTCCCCACAACATCTCCGATTTTGACAGCGGGCTGTCTGTCTTGAACCATAGGGATATGGTGAATTTGTCTTCATGGGCTATCACGGCGTTACTCCCCATATTGACATAATCCCCGTCGCCGTCGAAGTCGAAGCCTTTGCCGAATTTACCTGCCTGGGTTTGGTTGGCCTGGCCGGCCTTGGTTCCGTTGTTCCCGTAGCTGGACAGGTCGGTGGGGTCTCCGGTTGCGTTGATTGCATCAAAGGTCATCCAGAGGACGAGGTCGTTGTCAAGGTCTATGAA
>QMZP01000157.1 GCA_003663225.1 Candidatus Aenigmatarchaeota archaeon
GAGAAAGCTCGACTATGTCTCCATAAAGGACCCCGAGGGCCGCTGGATTCTTGCCTGCATAGACTCTGTTACAAGATACGAGAAGAAAACCATGGCATCTGCAAGGATTATTGGATACAGGGACAGCCGCGGGTTCCTCAAGACCCCCAAGATACCCTTCGCCCCCGCGACACCTGTCTTTTCTGCACAGAAGGATTTCATAAGGCAGACGCTTGGGCTGGGTAAATCAGGGGCATATATTGGACTACTCGAAGGATATGACATAAAGGTATCCCTTGACACAAATCACATGATAAGGAAACACATATCCATCCTTGCCAAGACAGGCGCTGGAAAATCCTATGCAGCAGGCGTCCTCCTCGAGGAACTCGCGGAATCCAGGGTGCCTGTCGTGGTCATAGACCCGCATGGTGAATACAATACCCTCAGGCTCAGCAACAAAAACAAAAAAGAGACCAAATACATGAACAGGTTCGGGATAGAACCCAAGAGTTATAGGGAGCAGCTCATGGTCTTTGGGATTTCATCGGGAAAGACTCTGAGACTCAACTCGAAGCTCAAAGCAGATGAAATATTCTCAATGCTTCCAGCTTCTTTGTCATCCACCCAGAAGGGCCTCCTCTTCTCCGCCCTCAGAAACCTTGAAGGAAAGGACTACACCCTTAGAGACATAATAGAGGAGGTTGCCAACACAAACTCCCAAGCAAAATGGAATCTTGTTTCAATGCTCGAATTCCTTGACGGCACAAAGCTCTTTTCTGCCAATCCCACGCTTCCGCATGATATTGTCCAGCCAGACAAGATAAGCGTCATAGACCTCAAAGAGGAGAGACCCGAGATACAGCAGATAGTAGCCATGAAGCTTATAGAGGACCTCTTCAGGGCAAGGAAGCATGGCAAGATACCCCCGTTCCTACTCATGATAGAGGAGGCGCACAACTTCTGTCCCGAAAGGGGATTCGGAGAGGTTGCCTCATCGAGAATCATAAGGACAGTGGCAAGCGAGGGAAGGAAGTTCGGATTCGGTCTGTGCATAGTTACCCAGAGGCCTGCCCGCGTGGACAAATCTGTCCTGAGCCAGTGCAACACCCAGATAATACTCAAGGTCACTAACCCAAACGACCTCAAAGCCATAACAGATTCTGTGGAGGGGGTCACGCCCGGTCTCAGGGAGGAGATAAAGGACCTTCCCGTGGGCGTGGCAATGATAGTGGGTGTTACAGACCATCCTCTGGTGATTGATATCCGTGTCAGGCGCACCCAGCATGGCGGGGAGGCCATAGAGATAACGGATACCAAGGAGTTTGTGGAGAAGCCTCTTTCATTCAGGCCCAAAATAAACATGGATGAGATAAAGAAAGAGTACAAATCAATACAGGATATCACACTCCTGCACTATCCGCTCTGGAAAATAAGTGCGCTCTTCGGAAACACGCCCACAACCCTTTATGTTGACGGCATAACAGGAGAGCTTGTGTTTCAGAATGACGATATCATAGAGCGGTCCCGAGGATTGAGGGAGTTAATGAGCCTTGCCCCATCGAGTAGAATCATCATATTCTACCTTACCAAGAACAGGCTCGCAACAACAGAAAGGATTGCTGAGGACCTCAAAATGCCGCTAAGTACAGTTCAGTCCAATGTAAGAGACCTGCTCACGAGGGACTTCCTTTCCACAGATGGATATATGTTCAGTAACAAATTAAGACTCGAAAATATTCCTCCAGACCCCTCCAAGGTTCAGATATCAGAAAAACCCGTCAAGAAAGAGTTTGAGGGCCGGAAGCTTGAATTCATGGTGACACAGGATTTCGTAAGAAAGGTGTCAGAGCTGTGGTCCATGCCAATCCGCTCAATAGACCCTGCATACTATCCCTACTGGCTTGTCAAACACAAGGGCAGGAGTATCCTGATAGACGGCATGAACAGAAGCCTCGACCACGACACGACCAGGCTGATAGGCAAATTTATATAGATATCCTATATTATATTAAACCAAGCGCTCCCGGCCTGTCCATCGAGCATGGCTGAATGCGCATACGATGCCGGTGTGGCTTAGCGGTTAAAGCGCCAGACTCATAATAAGCCTCTTTTCAATAAAGAGGCTTAAGCCAGAAAGGAGGCTACTCCGCTATCGCTCCGTTACGCCTTCCAAAACAATGGAGATTCGATGCGGACACCTTCAGAATGATTATTATGAGTGTTGAGTCGGATTCTGTCCGGTGATGATAGCTGGGAAATCTGGAGACCGTGGGTTCAAATGAACCTTTTTGGCCAAGTAAACGTCCAAAAACGTTCGCGAAAAGAACGCTACCGCAATGGTATTGGGTTCAGGGAATCCCACCACCGGCATTTTGTTATACTGGAACAGGCAACAGCTTCATCTTTCTTACCCGCCTGTCATACACATCCTTCTTGCCTGACAACATATCCTCGTGCCACCCAAATCTTTCGGAGTCGTAAGCTGCGCACCTCGGGTTTTTGCACCTTGTCGCAATATACACTGTAGATTCATCATCTATTATAGTGGCAGACTCTTCTGCCCCATCTATCCCGCAGTATCTGCATTTCACAGATATCAGTTAGAAGAAAACAATAAAAACACAACGAGACTTCGGTTCCACTGCGTGTAATCCATCATTGCCTCAGTTGCAATCGGTTCAAATGCGTTTACAGAGTATAGGAGGCATCTACCTCGCTTATATC
>QMZP01000158.1 GCA_003663225.1 Candidatus Aenigmatarchaeota archaeon
CGCCGAGGAAGACCAGCATAAACCTGACCAAGCTGCAGGATAACCCTGTCCTGATGAGGGTGAAATCATCCTTCACCCCCGAGTCCGTGAACGGGACAGAGATAATAGGCATAGAGATAGACATGGTGGCGAACAACGCCACGTGTGATGTTCCCAACCCCCCGGCCCACTGCTCGCTGTTCCCCGGCGGCGCCAAGGGGCTGCAGGAATTCAACCCGCTGACCATAGTCATGGGCGGCGGTGACATAAGCTTCAGGATGAAGAGGACAGGCAGCAACATAACGGTGCATTACGTCCACGTCGACATGCTGGCTTCGGGCCCGCCGGATGCCGTGTTCGAGGACTCCGCAACCAACGCGTCCGGCGGCAACACGGTCGCCGAGGCATGGAAGTTCGGCAGCACGGGCCCTGAGATATACGACAGCATACTGATAGGCATACCGTACAACCCGTCCAACTACAACGAGGCAGGGAGCTTCTACGCAAGGATAGAGGTCTTCTATGACGAGCACTGGAACGTGATATGGAACAAGACAGCGGGGAATACCACGGCACAGCTGGCATCCATAGGGTACAGCGAGTTCGCGACAGGCACGTATGATGACTACATCACCACGACTGGAATGCTGTGCAGCAAGAGCGTCGCAACATCCACATGCTACGTGAACACCACGAGCAACATGGTTTGGATGAAGATACCCCATTTCTCGGGTGTCGGGCCCAAGATAGTGCAGACCGTGTCAAGCGGCAGCCAGAACGGCACTGACGACGACGGCACCACTGACGGCACCACAGGCGGTCCGACAGGAGGGGACGATAACACCACCGGGGAAACAAACACCACCATAACGGACATCGGCATTATAAACAGCGTGCTTGCAGGCATAACGGCCGAGGACATAGGCATGACAGGGACACTGACTGCAGATGACGTTGACGTTATACAGATAGGCAGCCAGAAGACAGCCACAGCCGCGGTGACCAGCGACTTGCTGACCTCTGCAGAGGCTGCTGCCACAACAGACGAAGCCAAGGCAGCAATAGATGCCCTGAAAGCAGCGCTCGCTGACGGCAGGAACCTGCAGGTAACGGCCAAGCTTGATGTCTACCAAGTCACGAGCAAGACAACAGGACAGGCCGTTTACGTTTCAAAGGTAACCCTCACGTTCACAGCTGACAGCGACATGGAGGACGTTGTGATTGTAGAGGTGATACCCAAGGATGTGGCAGCTGACATAGCTGACGTGGTATTCCACGGCGAGCAGCCGGCCATACTCCAGTCCGACCCGATAGTGCAGTGGGAACTGGGCAACGTGAGCTCAGGTCAGACCAAGGACCTCAGCTACACTGTGAAGAAGAAGCTCAACACCATAAGCAGCACAACACTGGCAATGGCAGGAAGGATAATAGAGCAGCAGCCCGCGACGCCAGGCCCTGGCGACGGTGATGAGACCGGGACGCCCGCCGGCCCGGATTACACCCTGATAATCGTAATAATCGCGATAGCCGCCGTGATCGTGGCGGCTGTGGTGTACATGTACAAGAAGGAGATACTGATATTCGAGAAGAAGGGGTCCATATACTCCTACAAGCCGCCGTCCTGAAGCCTTTAATTTATACCCGATTTCTAATAGTATAGCATGTTCGATGAGAAGGCCATAGGAAGCCTTGTTGACAAGGTCGCCAAAAAGAAGCCGAGACGGGTCTTCCTCCAGTACCCGGAAGGCCTGAAGCTCAGCATATTCGACATATCCGAGAAGCTGGAAAGGCTGGGGGCAGAGGTGTTCATATCCTGCGACCCGTGCTTCGGGTCATGCGACATGAAGGACCTTGAAGCCAAGGCCCTGGGCTGCGACCTGCTCGTTCATATAGGCCATACCGAGATGAAACTCCCGCGCAAGACAGCAGTCCCTGCAATATACGAGGACTACAGGATTGACATAGACCCAACACATCTTCTGGATGAGCATATCCAGGCGCTTGGGCCGTGCGAGAGCATATGCCTGGTGACCACTGCCCAGTACATATCAGCCATAGAACCCGCCAAGCGGTTTCTGGAGGAGCACGGGAAGAAGGTCTACGTGGGCCAGCCAAGCCTTGCCAAGCACCCCGGCCAGATACTGGGCTGCGACCATTCCGCTGCAGAGCCTTTTGACAACATGGTGGACTGTTTCCTGTTTCTGGGGACGGGAAGGTTCCATCCCCTCGGGCTGGCGGCGAAGGTGAAGAAGACGGTCCTGGTCCTGGACTTCGAGACCAGCGTGCTCGAGAACATGAACAGCGAGAGGGACATGATGGTGCGCATAAAGACAATGCAGATAGAGAAGGCAAAGGAAATGAAGAGATTCGGCGTCCTTGTGTCAACCAAGCCTGGCCAGTCCCACCCCGGGACAGCGGAGAAGGTGAAGAAACGGCTGAAAGGCAAGGGAAAGGACGCCCGGATACTGGTAATGGACCAGATAACGCCGGAGAAGATACTGGGCATGAAGATTGATGCCCTGGTCAACTGCTCGTGCCCCAGGCTGAGCGAGGATTTCAGGCAGTTCAAGAAGCCGATACTGGACCCGGAGGATGTTGATAGGCTATGAAAGGCATGGCATACGAGAAGGCAGGGACATTCAGCATAGGAGACATCGAGCTCTCAGAGGGCAACGTGGCCCTCATAGC
>QMZP01000159.1 GCA_003663225.1 Candidatus Aenigmatarchaeota archaeon
GCAACGACTCCTCCTGTAAAGGAAGGTGTCACAAACACTCCTAAAAGCAAGCCCACAAGGAAGACGCCTGCAAACATGGCGTAGTGCGGAACATGCCCGCTGGAACGCCTCGATTTTTCATCTTTAACAGAAGCCTCAGGTGATTGCTCATCATTCTCGTCAGGAAGCTCTCCTTCCTCTTCCATCAAAGGCGTTTTCCTCCTTTTGGACATACTAAGAAATAGTGACACGTACTTTAAATATGTTATTCGTTTCAAACCACCAAGCTTTTTACATATCCCATTATACTATATTATTATGGGGGTTACGGGGCCGAAAGGCGACTGGCACACGAAGGAAGCCAAAGATGTGTTGAAGGCCCTCAGCTCTAGCAAAAACGGCATCAGCGACTCTGAGGCCGGCAAGAGGCTCAACAGATATGGGCCTAACAAACTGGAGAAGGAGAAGCCCGTCAGCAGGCTCACCATATTCCTTTCACAGTTCAAGTCGTTCCTCGTAATCATACTTATAGCAGCGACTATATTCTCGGCTGCCATAGGCGAGGTCATAGATGCCGTGGCCATCCTTGTGATAGTCATACTCAACGGCATATTCGGGTACGTGCAGGAATACAAGGCAGAGAAGACAATAGAGGCGCTGAAGAGGCTAACCAGGCCGGAGACCGTGGTGATAAGGGGCGGCAAGAGGAGGATTGTACCCAGCACAGAGCTCGTGCCCGGTGACATAGTAATGCTTGAAGAAGGGACCCGGGCATCCGCTGACATGCGTCTCATAGAGGAAATAGACCTCAAGATGGATGAGTCAATGATAACAGGCGAGTCCGTCCCGGTGAGCAAGTCATGCAGCAAGCTGGACAAGGCAAGCATAGCGGACATGAAGAACATGGTATGGTCCGGCACCATGGTCACATACGGCAGGGGCAAGGCTGTCGTGGTCTCCACTGGCATGAATACCCAGATAGGGAATATAGCCCACATGGTGAGCGAGGAGGGCGAAGAGCAGACACCGCTCCAGAAGAAGCTGGACTCGTTTGGGAAGAACCTTGGCATCATGATACTTGCTATATGCATCATAGTCATAGTGGTAGGCATAGCAAGAGAGGGCCCGCTGGCAGGGTTGCCCATGACCCAGGATCTCATAGTCATGATGGCCATAACAGGCATAGCGCTGGCAGTGGCTGCCATACCAGAAGGCTTGCCCGCAGTGGTTACTATAACACTGGCGCTGGGCCTGCAGAGGCTGGCCAGAAGGAATGCACTGATGAGGAAGCTTCCTGCAGTCGAGACGCTGGGCAGCACCACTGTCATATGTTCTGATAAGACAGGTACCCTGACCAGGAACGAGATGACCATACGCGAGATATGGACACCAGAAAGCAGGGTGAATGTCACAGGTGAAGGGTATGACCCGGATGGGGACTTCAAGTCCATCGGGGGCAAGAGCTTCCCTATTGGGTCCAAGGAGAAGAACCCGCTGTCCATGCTGCTCAGGGTGGGTGCGCTGTGCAACAACGCCAGCCTTGAGAAGGTGAAGAGCAAGGAAAGGCTGGGGATGGAGTGGAGCATAATAGGCGACCCGACAGAAGGCTCGATAGTCGTGGCTGCAGAAAAGGCCGGCATGAGGTTGGATGAGCTGAACAGGCTATACCCCAGGGAGAGGGAGATACCGTTCTCGTCCGAAAGGAAGATGATGACAACAGTGAATGGCATGCCGGGCAACAGGTCGCTCGTGTGCGTGAAGGGCGCTCCCGAGAAGGTATTGGGGCTTTGCACAAAGGTGATGCATGGAAGTTCCAGCAGGTCCCTGACCAGGCAGACTATGGAAAGGATAATGGATGCCAGCCAGGACATGGCTGACAGGGCCATGCGGGTTCTTGCCATGGCATACAAGGATATCAAGCATGGGGGCAAGAACGTAGAGGGAGACCTGACGTTCATAGGCCTTGTAGGTATGATAGACCCGCCAAGGGAAGATGTGAAGAAGGACATAGAGCTGTGCAGGAAGGCCGGGATAAGGGTAGTGATGATAACAGGAGACCACAGAAACACCGCGATGGCCATAGCCAAGGAAATAGGCATAGCCGCAGAGGGCATGTCGCTCACGGGCGATGATATAGACAAGCTGTCGAAGAATGAGCTGGCAGAAAGGGCCGAGAAGGTCTCGGTCTATGCGCGCGTGAACCCTCAGCACAAGATGGCTATAATAGACGCCCTTCACAGCAGGGGGCACATAGTTGCCATGACTGGCGACGGGGTGAACGATGCACCAGCACTCAAGTCAGCAGACATAGGGATAGCGATGGGGATAAAGGGAACCGACGTCGCCAAGGAGGCAAGCGACATGATTCTCCGCGATGACAACTTCTCGAGCATAGTCAGCGCAGTGGAAGGCGGGCGTGGCATATACGACAACATAAAGAAGTTCATACAGTACCTGCTGTCATCCAACATGGCAGAGGTGGCTATAGTGTTCATCGCCATGCTCATAGGGTTTACAGACCCGGTGACAGGAGCCATAGTGCTTCCCCTTACAGCGATACAACTGCTGTGGATAAACCTCCTGACAGACGGGCTGCCGGCACTGGCGCTCGGAGTCGACCCGCCTTCGCCCGGCATAATGGAGCGCAAGCCAAGAGACCCGGACGAGAAGATACTAAAC
>QMZP01000160.1 GCA_003663225.1 Candidatus Aenigmatarchaeota archaeon
GAGGGTTCTGGAATATCACAGTGCCCACTATGGCGAGCATGAGAAGGAACTGCGGGAAGAAGCATACCATAGCCTGTTCCGAGACCACATACGGGTTCCAGTGCCTTACCGCGCAATAGAATGTCCCTTTGCCATATCTCCTCTTCGCACTGAGCAGCGAAGAGAGCGTCTCCGGCTCCTTTATCTTGACCGAAGCCTTCGGCTCGTATTTTATGCTGTACCCGGACTTTATGACCTTGGCGGTGAAGTCACCGTCCTCCAGCAATGTCTTTGAAAAACC
The DNA here is from genome assembly GCA_003663225.1 of Candidatus Aenigmatarchaeota archaeon. GTDB lineage: Archaea > Aenigmatarchaeota > Aenigmatarchaeia > QMZP01 > QMZP01 > QMZP01. The sequence continues at coordinate 281 of QMZP01000160.1, forward strand.
GCCAGCAGAATCGAAGGCTGCCCTGCTCATCAGCATGCATGACCCTCGTATGGACAGTATGCTGCCAAGGTTCATCTGTATCTTCATGAGGCTCTGGTGCAGCTTCTGCTCCATGTCTGACAGCCTTGCTATGAAGTTCTTTCTGTTGCTTGCGCTGTACATGGGAGCCACTATACCTACATTCTCGCCTTCCATGTCATACTTCACATAGGACCGCATCAGGGTAGAAAGTGTGTTCCTATACATCACGGTGTCAGAATCGAGGACAAGTATGTACTCCCCATTGGCTATGGCAGCCGCCTTGTTTATTGCCGCACCCTTCCCCTGCCTTGTATTGTTCTGGAGAACCGTCGCGCCCATGCCCTTTGCTATGGCCGCGGTCCCGTCATCGGAATCGTCCACCACTATCACTTCTTTGTTAGGATAATCCGATTTCATCACAGATTCCAGGGTCTTGCCTATGACCTTCTCTGACTTGTATGTTGGTATTATCACTGATACCAGCGGGTACGATGACAGCTTGGCCAGCTTCCTGCTGGAAGTGAGGTTGTCAAACCTGTAGGAGAGCCCCTTGAATCCCAGCGTGACTGCCATAAGCAATATGAATGCGATTACCCATAGCATATTATAGAATTGATGCCGACACTCTTATATAATTTAAATCGAGCGTAAATGAGCATGATAGCATGAAAATAGCCATATTCACGGAAAGCTTCCTCCCCCAGGTCAACGGTGTCGTCACCTCCATATGCAACTCATCTGAGTTGCTATCGAAGCGGCACGATATAGAGATATTCACAGTGGGCAGTGGGCCTGGGAGGGCGGCAGGCTGCAAGGTCAACAGGTTCAGGGGGTTGAAGCTCCCAACATACCCCGAATACAGGTTCTTCGTGCCAGGGAAGAGTGTCTGGAGCAGGCTCGCCGGCAAGAGGGCAGATATCGTGCACGTCAGGAGCTCGGTAGGGTTCGGGCTGGTCGCACTCAGGTTCGCCAGGAAGCGGGGCATACCCATTATAGGGACGTTCGACACCCCAATATCAGATTACGTGCATTACATACCAGTGTTGGGCAAGATACGGCTTACCAAAAGCATGCTTTCGGACGTGGCGCTAAAGTACACAACATGGTTCTATAACAGGTGCGATGTGGTGATAGCGCCCAGCGGGGTTGCCGGGGAGTGGCTGAGGAAAGCCGGATGCAAGAGCAAAATCTTGCCGCTGAGCAATGGGGTGGACACCAGGCGCTTCAGTCCGCGCAAGAAGGACAGCAAGCTAAAGGCAAGGCTGTGCAAGGACGGATTGCTACTGCTGCATCTCGGGAGGATAACGAAGGAGAAGTCTGTCAGCGTGCTGCTCGATGCCGCTGCATCGCTAAAGGATAGAGGCACGAAGTTCAAGCTGGTCATATGCGGAAAAGGCCCGGCGCTCAGGACAATGAAATCAAGGGCAAAGAGGATGGGTCTGGAAAGGCATGTCAAGTTTGCCGGGTTTGTCAGCGATTCCGACCTCCCGAAATATTATGCGAGTGCCGACATATTCGTTACCGCATCCACTGTGGAAACAGAAGGCATAGTGCTGCTCGAGGCAATGGCATCCGGCGTGCCCGCTGTTGGTGCGGACAGCGGCGCTATACCTGAGATAATAGACGGGAGCAACGGCGCCCTTTTCAAAGCAGGGGACCCGGAGAGCATGGCAGACGCCATATTGAAGATTTCCGGCAAGAGGAGGGAGTTCGCCAGGAACGCGCTGCAGTCCTCAAAGGGGTTCTCGCTGGAGAAGACAGCCAAGAGGCTTGAATGCATATATGAGAAGGCGGTAAGGGAGCATGATAAGAAAGGCAAGAAGGAATGATTCCGAGCAAATAGCAAAGGTGCTAAAGGAGTCGTACAACATAGATAGTATCAAAGAGGGGAAGGACACGTTCCTGTCGGAGACATCAAGAGGCTCTCATTACATAGTGATAGAAGCAGACGGTAGGATAATAGGGATAGCTACATGGTATATGCACGGCCTGCCAAAGCACGGCCTCGTGGAGTTGGACAGGATAGCAGTTCTGCCCGAATACAGGGGGAGGGGCATGGGAAGGGAGCTGTTCAGGGGTCTGGTAAATGACGCATCAGCATACATGAAGTCCAAGGAGTCGATGCTCAGGAAGCTCTTCCTCCTCACACACGAATCCAACGCAAAAGCGCACAGGTTCTATGAGAAGATGGGGATGAAGCACGAAACCACCCTCAAGCACCATTATTATGGCACAGAAGACGAAAGGGTTTACAGCGTCTTTTTTGATGCCACCAAGAAACATTAAATAAGTTAGGGGCTTAATTATTTTCATGGCTTGGTCTGACA
>QMZP01000161.1 GCA_003663225.1 Candidatus Aenigmatarchaeota archaeon
AGAGCTCCCCCGCGGACGGGTTGACTGGGAAGACCTTTCCCTTGAACGGCCCCTCCGCAAAGTTCCTGAATATTACATGACCGACCTTTCGGGCATGTGTAGAAGCTCCTATAACTGCGACGGATCTCGGGTTGAAGAATAGTTTCATCTTGGTGTCCCTCATGGTAATTTATTATGCGGCTTGCTTAATTAATTATAGATTATATGGTAAGGAACATAATATCCGAAAGGGGCAGCGAGTTGCCTGTATCGACAATGGGCAAGCTCATATCCATAGCTGCCGAGGACAAGAGTGTGATATCGCTGGGTCCGGGAGAGCCTGATTTTGATTCGCCTAAGAATGTTATAAGGGCGGCAAAGAGGTCCCTGGACAGGGGATATACGCATTACTCCCCGCCCGCGGGCAGGCTCAAGCTACGCGAGGCCATAGCGAAGAAGCTGTCAAAGGAGAACGGGGTAAAGGCGACCCCTAACAATGTTATCGTCACGTCTGGGTCAACGGAGGGGATACTTCTGGCACTCATGAACACCATAGATCCGGGTGAGGGTGTCATCATAACAGATCCCGGTTTCCTGGCCTACAAGCCCGCGATAGAACTCCTCAACGGGGTGCCAATATCCATACCACTGAAGGAAGAAGAGGGGTTCCAGCTCAGCGTTGACAGGATGCAGGACATGGTCATACCAGAGAAGACAAATGCCATGATACTCAACACGCCAATGAACCCAACCGGTACGGTTCTTAGCAAGAAGACCCTGGAAGAGGTCGCGGACTTTGCCGTGGAGAATGAGATACTGGTGATATCAGACGAGGCATATGAGAAGCTGGTATATTCCGATGCAAAGCACATATCAATAGGTTCGCTCAACGGGATGGAGGATCACGTGATAACCCTGCAGACGTTCTCCAAGACGTACGCCATGCCCGGGTTTAGGGTGGGATATGCGTGCGGCCCTGATAATATCATAAAGTCCATGAGCAAACTTCACATATTCTCAAGCATAAGCGCCCCGACCGTGTCACAGATGGCCGCCCTTGAGGCACTGAAGGGTCCTCAGGGTGCGGTGGGACGGATGGTGAAGGAATACGACAGGCGCAGGAAGATGGTAATCAGGAGGCTAAAGAGCATACCGAATTTCTTCTGCATGGAACCGAAAGGCGCATTCTATGCGTTCCCGAACATAAGCGAGTTTGGGATGAGCTCACTGGATTTCGCCAAGTTCCTCCTCGAAAAGGCCAAAGTGGCCACTGTGCCTGGCACAGAATTCGGATCCCACGGTGAGGGCTACATAAGGATATCATACGCGACCGAATATGGCAAGATAGAGGAGGCGCTGGACAGGATAGACCGGGTGGTATCCAAAATATAACTCTCACATCCTGTCCGTTTTCTGTGAGTAATTTCGGTCACGGATGACGTCACATGGGTCACACAGAAAAAAGCACAATGGGACCATATCACATGATGTCACAAAAACCACCTAATGGTGTGATGGCACATGTGAGTGTCATATGACCTCATTCATTCTCCGGCTTGACATAGAAAACGCGTTTCCCTTCCTGTATGCGGGTCAGAAGCCCGCATTTCGTGAGCTCTGATATCCTTCGTGAGACATGCTCCCTGCTAAGGCCCATCTTCTCAGCAACGTCCCCGGCGCTCAGTTTGTCGTCCCCTATTATGGAAAGTATCCGCTCGTCGCTTTTTATGAGCTTCACAACCTCTTCCCTTACGGGGTTTGGTTGGTTGTACAGGCTGTTCATTATCTCTATGACTGCCTTCTTCATGGGCTCGTGGTGGCTCTCGCGCAGGAACACATCATGCTCCTCTATCTTGTTGCATATCCGGCTATCATGCCTGCCTATCTGGTCCTGAAGGTCGGATATCTTCTTTATGATATCATACATGATGTCATTTGATGCTGGCCGGGGGGATCTCTGCTTTCTAGCGGCATTGCCATCATGCTGTCTCTTCCTTTTCCTGGTTTTCTTGAGGAAACCGAACATGTATGATTATTTGGCCGCGTGATTAAAAAACGTTAATCCTCACAACAATTTTGACCACATTAGTATGCACGCGGGGGCACATGATGTCATATGATGTTACGTGAGATGTATAGCCGCAAGATATTGCTTTTAGTGTGGTAGCGCACATCACACCGCTAGAAGAACAAATATAAATTTGACCCTGTCAATATATCCATGGAAAAATCCAAGAGACCGTCATTCTACAAGAACACATCGGAAAACGTGCTGAAGATATTCGATGTCCTGAAGAAGGCACGCGACGAGGACGGGAGCTATCTCACCGTAAGTGAGATATCCCGGCGCTCTGGGCTGCACAGGTGGACTGTGAGCAGGACAATAGACATGTACATGTCTCAGTTCCTGGATGTTGTAATGCCGGAGGAGCTTGAGCACGTTGGAGTGAAAATAAAGCTGGTAAGGCTCTCCGATCCCGGGATAAAGAAGGATGCAGTGCTGCGCTCAATCAGGATAAAGATATAATCATTCGACGCCAAGGAACCTCAGAAGCATGTCCCTTTCTATCCAGTTCTCGTCGTCATATGAGCCCGATTCCGCGTCGGCTACTCTGAGGAACATCCACCTG
>QMZP01000162.1 GCA_003663225.1 Candidatus Aenigmatarchaeota archaeon
CAGGTAAAAGACCGTCAAAGGCACGATGGCTATGGAAAGGCCGACGGAAATGGCTATTCTCTCAAGGGTATCTATGTCCTTCTTGGAAAAAAGCAGCAAGGACCAGGCATATCCCGGTATGAAGAGTGACAGGGCACCGCCCAATACCGCCTGAATGATATCCAGCACCATGCTTGATTTATATCTCATCGGTTTAAATGGTTTGTATGGGACTGAAGCATTCCATTGCAGGACACTGGCAGCACATTGCCCTCATAGCCATCCTTGTTTTTGCATTCCACATAAACCACCACCCGCACGCGAATTATGATTATCCTGTCCACGTCGATGAATGGACCATACTAACCCAAGCCAAGCAGGTGCACAGGTACCAGAACTACATGACACCTGACCCCTACATAAGGGGCGAGACCAGCACCAACGGGCTTGAGATAGGGCTTGTCACCTGGCTGGTAGGGATAAGGCATGTGACCGGGCTGGACTGGCTGTTCATCTTCAAATGGTTCCCCGCATTAGTGGCCGCAATCCTCGCATTCTTCACATACATATTCGCCAGGCGCTGGGGCTACGGGCTGGAAGCAGCCCTGTTCGTGGCCCTCATCCCCACCAACGTCCGCATACTGGGGCCCGGCTTTCTTGTTGCTGTGTCGCTTGGCATAACCTTCATCCCGCTGTCTCTGTTCCTCGCCAGCAGGTTCAGGGGATGGAAGCTCTGGATACCGCTTTTCATCATATCATCCTTCCTGCTGACAGAGCACCCGCCGACCGCCTTGGCATTGTTCATAGTGCTGCTCTCGCACGGCCTGATGAGCCTGAAGAAGGACAGGCAGCTGATGACGCACATATTATATAGTATAGTCGCAGCCTCTCTGTTCTCTGTGCCTTACTTCGCTTCAATACTGCTCTCAACACCCCCTCTGGCCGGCGGCGGCGGGTTCCTCGAGTTCGGGACTTCCATCCCGCTTTCAGAGATACCATACTTCTTCAGCTCGGTTGCCATAGCGTTCGCTGCGCTCGGCATATACCTGCTGTCACAGAAGGGCCGATACGGTTTGATAATACCCACAGGCATATTCCTGGTCCTCATCTTCCTTTTCAGACATCTCGATTACACGCTCCTCATAATGCCTACGAGGGGATACATGTACGTCATGCTTCTGCTCAGCATAATGGCTGGCTATGGCCTGTACTGGTTCAGGTCTGTCCGGGTCAGCAGGCCCCTCAGGATACCGCTGCTTATGCATGACCGGCTCGGCGGCATCGCAAGGAAAGCCCCCAAGGCCATTTACATGGTTTTCCTTGTGGCAGTGCTCGCTATCGGCCTCAGCCACTTCTACCAGTGGCCTTACTACCATATCATAACCGATTCCAACTACAACGACTTTGTGTTCATAAAGGAGAACACGCCGGGCGATGCTATAGTGCTTATGGACCCGTGGAAGGCCAACGCATTCCCTAGCATAGGCGAGAGGTATATATACGGCAGGATACCGCCCGGCCCCAGCTCCTTCTTTGGGAAGAGGAATGCAAACGCCGGCGCTTTCTTCGCAGGCAAATGCGCTAATACAAGGTTCCTGGAGGGCAACAACATAACAGTGGTCTACAGCCCTGTCAAATGCGAGAACGAGGACCTTGATAACCCGCGGGGCATGATATACCTCTATTCGGGCTCAGGCTCCTGAGCTATCAATATGGAAAGCGTTGCTATCAGTATCCCGGAGAGGACAGACATGGCAGCGCCCAGCCATCCCAGGTCAGATACCTTGAGCCATATTATGCCAGCGCCCGCCACCCCAGCAAGCACTGCAAACAGGTAATCTCTGCGACCGGGCTTCCCGTGCTCCGGCTCCTTCTCCGGTCCGAAAAGGACCGCCAGCGCGCCGAACACTATCACGGTAACCAGCATGTAATTCATGTCAATCCAAGAAACCAGCTTCTCGTCGAATTGCTGGACCAGCAGCAGGACCAGGAACACGATGAGCAGCAGCTGGAACAGCCAGTTCATTGCCTTCTTGGCGTTCTCCTTCCTGAACTTCTCGCGCTGGCTGGGGATATGAAGCGACAGCTTCAGGCCCAGGCCGGGCCCTTTGGGGCGCTTCCCGGCTATCCTGCGTATACCGGCATCCAGCCTTTCTGCCAGCGTCAGCAGCCTCTCATACGGCAGATAAAGGATTGCCGAAAGCAGCCCGAGCATGGCTGATGCCCACAGCAGCTTCTCCTGCAGGCCGGGAAAGTCAAGCGGGTTGTAGAAGCCATACACATGGAACACGGCAGTGGCTATAATAACCAGCACGAATATGTTCAGCACCAGCCTCTTGGCTTCTTCCAGCTCCATTATTAACCTTCGTCATTCTTCTTAATATTTTATATTGCTTAGAAAGAATTAATCACTGGTTTCATGGCAAAGGCGAAGCATAGGGTAGCGGTCATAATACCGGCATATGAGGAAGGCCATAACATCGCAGGAGTCATCGAGAAGGTAAACTCCTACAAAAAAAGGGGTATAATACACAAGATTCTGGTAATAGATGACGCGTCGCCTGACAACACATCCGAAGAGGCAGAGAGGGCCGGGGCAGAGGTCATAAGGCATATAATAAA
>QMZP01000163.1 GCA_003663225.1 Candidatus Aenigmatarchaeota archaeon
AGAGTGCATTCAACGGACATAGCAGGTGATGCATCATATTCAGAAGACAGGACATTCGAGACGCCAGATTATCTGGATATCATCCCTCTTCCACAGGTTATAAATGAAAAGGGCTTCTATGTTCCGCTGGATGGGTGGCATATTGAGACTCACCAGAATGAACGCTATATGTTCTCTGCCAGGTGGCTGCAGGACAGAATGGTCAGTCCACTTACGATAACAGGAATAGGAAATTCTGTAAATAGAATTCTTTTGGGAAACATAAATGATGCACAGGTAAAGGCAGCATTAAAAGACAGGGGGATAGAATTTCCTGCCGGTCTTGGAGAAGAGGGATACATTCTGGATGTATTCAATGATGAGATAATAATTGCCGCAAACGCGCCCAATGGAATATTCTATGGTGTGCAGACCCTTTTACAGCTTCTGAGATATGACAACTCTGTCGAGGCTGTTTCTGTAACAGACTGGCCGGATAGTAAGATTAGGGGTGTTGTTATATCAAACAGGAGAAGCCCTCTCTATATAGGAAAGGGAAATGATGACAAACCTGTTTTCACAGAGTCACAGAAGGAATATATAGACAAGCTCGCTGCATGGAAGATGAACACCCTTCTGTTGTTTGATAGGGATGGCTTTATGTGGGAAAGCGATACTGAATACATAGAGCCGCTTGTTGAGATAAAGCAGTATCTTGACAAGAGATTCATGAAATTAATTCCAACCATAGGGGCATTAAAGGACTTCTATAACATTCCATTCTATCTGGGAGATGGGTGGTACATACAGGATGAGGAATTTGTTTTCGGAACAGACAATATTGCAAAACCGATAAAGCCGTCCGAGAATATGGTGATAGATGGTGGATTCGAGGCAGGGGGAAGCGGGTGGACAACAACCAACAATGCCCAAATCACTTCAGAGGAGGCCCACAGCGGACAGAATTCCTTAAGTATAACAGGTTGGGGGAACGCATATATTGTATTTGATGCAGAACCAGGGGATATTTATCATCTCTCAGGATATGGCAGGGGGGTTTCGCCATTCTTCTGTCTGTATGCAATGGACTCGGAAGGCAATATCCTATACAGTTTATGTGATTATGCAAATTATGTAAATAATGATTACGTAACATACTGGAGGCAGTATGGCGCAACCATTAGGGCAAATGAGAATACCGTCAAGATAAAGGTCATATTATATCCCAAATATGGATATTCTGAGCCGACATATTTTGATGACATAAGACTTTTCAGGTTGAATGGAGCGCTAAAGAACGTCATAAGAACAGCTACCACAGACATAGTAGTAACAAATATGGATAAGTCTGTAACATACATGGAAGGAATTGATTACAGAATTATAAACGGCACGACATCCAAGACATTCTCGCCTGACCTTGAGTCGTTTATCATAGAGAGGCTGCCAGGCGGTTCTGTATCACAGAACCAACATGTCCTTGTAAACTATGACTCCATTATATACCAGAAACTCTCAAACGGGCAGAGCATACCATCCTGCATATCCGATGAGAGGCTATTCACGGATTTATACTATCCTGCAATCAGCAGGGTTATCCAATATCTCAGACCTGAGATTATAATGCTTAGGGGGGATGAGATAAGAGGGTTCAACAGGGACAGCAGGGACGTGAAAAGAGGAGTGACTAACGCCCAGCTCTATGCAGAATGGGTGAACAAACTGGATTCCTACGCAAAATCCCTTGACCCGGGGTGCAGAGTCATGATATGGGATGACATGGTATCACCTTATCATAACGGTGGTGTTGACTATCAACTGAAATACGGCGGGCCCCCTGGACAGAGTGCTGATGCCGTTAGAGAGGACATGCTTAGCAAAAGGGCTGTTATTGATGTATGGTGGTACAGTGATGATTATTTTACCCAGATGGCTGATGCAACAAGATTTTTTGCATCAAAGGGATTCAAATACGTCGGTTCTCCATGGTATGACCTTGAGAACATCAGGAGCTGGTCAGAGCTTATAGTTGATGAACTCCAGTGCATTGGCGGTCTGGATACTTCATGGCATATTGGAGATATTGACATTCACTATCCATACTTCGCAGACCACATATGGAACACAAGATACAAGCTTATCTACTTCAATGGGTTTGAGAATGATTCTGATAACGACGGTGTGCCAGATAGTTGGTTGTTTACAAAAGATTATGAGGAAGAGAGCCCGAACCTTATACTCAACCCATCGTTCGAGTCTGATTTCGATAACTGGAAAATCTATAATACATATGAGAATACCCCAGACATATCATTGGATTCTTATGACGGGTCAAAGTCTGCCCATTTCATCAGCCATTCAAGTTCAGGAAGCACAATATCAATAGATTATTATATAAACGTGGTGCCTGGAAAACGGTATGTATGGAGTGGATGCGGAAAGACGAACAATATAATAACAGGAACAGAGGGCTGGCACAGGCTCTATGGTACAGGGAGATTCCTGAACGATTCGTATCAGAGACCCTATGCCGACAGTAATTATATGCTTGACATCGGTTTCAGCTCAGGAACGCATGAC
>QMZP01000164.1 GCA_003663225.1 Candidatus Aenigmatarchaeota archaeon
CTCCAAGCGCGTTTATTATTTTTCTCGTTTCAAAGCTGAAGAAGGCAGCGTCGCCGAACGAACCGACCTTCCTACCGTTACATTCCGCGCCAAGGGAATGGGCACAGTCCTCTATAACCACAATACCCCTTTTCCTGGCGAATTTCACAATGCTTTCAATCTCACATGGGAAGCCGAAAAGATGGGTGGCCAGTATTGCCTTTGTACGACCCGAGGCGGCTTTCCTTATTCCAGAAAGGGTCATGTTGTAGTCTTTCCCCACATCAGCAAACACAGGGACGTATCCGGCTTCCCTCATGAGCTTCACAATATCTTCCAGAGTATATGAAGGGACTATTATCTCATCCCCCTCCGACAGCCCGTAATTCCGCAGTATCATCATTAGCCCATCCCTGCCGGAACTGGTCGCCAGGGCGTATTCAACGCCTATATAGCGACCGAATTCATTTTCAAAACGGGGGACGTTATCCCCGCTTGCCAGTTTACCCGAAAATACCGCTTCCAGAATGTCGCGGAACATCCCCCTATATGTTGTCGTGCTCCTCCTGGGTATCATCTAAAACCGCCTCCCCCAGAGCATCATCTTTGCGGCCGATTTTATGTAGCGCTTCAGTTCATGGAATGATTTTATTTCAAGCATAGTTTTCAGAATATAGGACGGACGGAGGTAGAAAGAGATGTATGCCATCCTTATGTATCTGTCAATCAAATTCTCCGGCAGGTCGCACCAGTCAGTTTCTATCCTGCGCTCGTCTGCCCTGCCTGCTACATACTCCCTCCAGTAATCGTGGTTGCCGCTTTTCATTTCATTGTCAAGAACTGTCATTGGTTTTGGTATGGTGTGCATGAACTGGACGTAATCCAAATCCAGCTCCTTGGAGAGCTTTATTGTGGCGTTCATTGACTCTATGGTTTCGCCTGGATTACCCAACATAAAGAAGCCAAGCGCCTTGATTCCGTGTTTTTTTGTCAGCCTAATCGACTCCTTTATTTTTTTGAGGTTGATTCCCTTGTTCATGATGGACAGTATGTTCTCGCTGGCTGACTCTATGCCATAGTATATGCGTTTGCATCCGGCCCTGGACATATAATGTAGGAGCTCGTCGTCCACCAGGTCCACCCTGGTTCTACAGGACCAGTCAAAATCCATGTCACTATCCATTATGAACTTACACAACTTTATCACATACTCTCTGTTCACCGTAAAGCACGCGTCAAAAAAATCTATTTCCCTAATACCATACCTGTAATAACACTCTTTTATCTCCACCATTACTGAATCAATGCCTCTCTGGTAGTATGGTATGTTTGTTATGGCACAGAATGTGCATTTGTAGGGACACCCCTTTGAGAGGAGCATTATGGTAAAATTCTTTCTCTTGGATATGAAGGAGTAATATCTCGAATTGGGCAAAAGGTGTCTGGCCGGGAAAGGGAGCTCGTCGATATTTTCGTCAAAGCTGACCGGCTGGTTCACTATTTTTTTCCCGCCTTTCATGTAGGCAATCCCCCGTATCCTGTCTAGGGGCCTGCCTTTTTCGACTGCGTCAATGAACCTGGGCAGTGATTCTGATGAGGGACCTATTATCGCGTAATCTATGTAGTCCTTTTCAATGGTTTCCTCAGGATAGTTCCAAACATTTATGCCGCCAACGAAAACTGGGACGCCGGTATTCTTCTTGAGATATTCAATCCACGAGCATGTCTCGCGGAACATGTAAGTAGTCAGCATGAACCCCATGAAATCCGGACCAAACTCCCGGACCATTTTCAGGGTTTCATGTTTTGAAAGCCCAAGCGCATTCGAGTCTATGAGTATAACTTCATGGCCGGATTTCTCAAGAATGGCTGCCACGTAAGCCAAGTTGAGAGGTGGGTATTTACCGAATTCGTCGTCCACTACCGAGAGGTTTTCTGAGAATTCTTTGTGGTGGTACGGAGGGAAAACCAATGCAATTTTCATGACATTATATTAACGGCTTATTTTTTTAACTTATGGCGCGCCAAAAATGCTTATTAATTATGTCCGCAATTTAAACATATGAGGCTGCAACACAAGGTAAAATGTGCCATGGGCATACTGAACTCCAGGCTGACCGGTAAGAGATTCCCGCTTGGCATTGGGTGGGAGCTCACATACTCCTGCAACAGCAACTGTGCTTATTGCAGGACCAATAAAATCAAAACCAAGCAATTAGGGAAAGAGCAGGTTTTCAATATAATAGACGAGCTTAAAGAAATGGGTTGCCAGCTCATTACTTACACGGGCGGGGAGTGCACACTGCACCCCGATTTCGAGGATATTGTGAGATACACTAGTGAAAAAGACATATCCTGCCATGTAGTGACCAATGGCAGGCTCGTGCCTGAAAAATCTGACACATTCAAGAGGTATGTTGACAATGTCCAGCTGACCCTTGATGGGACAAAGGAAGTGCAGGAAAAACAAAGGTCCAAAGGTAGTTATGAAGCGACCATCAGGGCCCTCAAAGTGCTCAGGGGCACCAAAACAAAGCTCAACC
>QMZP01000165.1 GCA_003663225.1 Candidatus Aenigmatarchaeota archaeon
CTCCTGTCTTGGGGTCTATCTTCTTGACTATCTCCGTTATCTTCCCTGCAACGTGGGCTGTGTTAATGTGGAAGACGGGAGTGTAACCCTTGGTTATGACCGTCGGGTGCTGAAGGACGATTATTTGTCCCGTGAACTCCTTTGCAACCGTTGGCGGGTTGTCAGGATGTCCAAGGACGTCGCCCCTCTTGATCGCCTTCTTCTCTACGCCCCTCACATTGAAACCAACATTGTCACCGGGCATCGCGCTGTCAAGCTGCTTGTGATGCATCTCTATGCTCTTAACTTCGCCGCTGGCTCCGCTAGGCATAAAGACCACCTTGTCGTTGGGCTTCATGACACCTGTCTCTACCCTTCCTACAGGCACGGTGCCGACACCCGTGATGGTGTAGACGTCCTGTATGGGAAGCCTAAGAGGCTTGTCGACAGGTCTTTCAATGTCCTTGACGGTGTTGTCCATTGCTTCCAACAGCGTCTGGCCCTTGTACCAGCCCATGTTAGTGGACTTCTTCACAACGTTGTCCCCGACATAAGCGGAAACAGGTATGAAGGGTACGTTTTCAGGCTTGTAGCCTATGTTAGTAAGCAGCTTGCTCACTTCGTCTTTGACCTTGTTAAACACTGCCTCGTCGTAGTTTACGGCGTCCATCTTGTTTATGGCAACAAGAACGTACTGGATGCCAAGCACCTTTGCAAGGTACATGTGCTCCTTGGTTTGCTCCTGTATGCCGTCCTTGCCGGAAACCACAAGGATCGCTGCATCTGCCTGGCTTGCGCCAGTTATCATGTTCTTTATGAAGTCCCTGTGACCGGGGCAATCGATGACCGTGTAGTAGAACTTATCCGTCTGGATAGGCTTGTACATAAGGTCTATCGTCACGCCCCTCTCACGCTCCTCCTTAAGGTTGTCCATGACGAAGGCGAACTCGAATGTCTCCTTCTTGAACTCTGCCGCCTTCTCCTTGAGCTTCCTCATCTCCTGCTCTCCAAGAGCGCCAGAGTCGTAGAGAAGCCTGCCGATAAGGGTGGACTTTCCGTGGTCTACGTGACCTGCTGTTATTATGTTAACGTGCGGTTTGTCTGCCATGTTTTTACCTCCTTCATTTAGCAATCATTCAAGGCATCACGCCGTAGCGTGCGCTTGAAAACCAAGCCTGGATAGGCCTGATATTGGGTTAATATACATTAATGGTATTTAAATATGTTTCCCGGGGATACCGGCGCCGCTGGTTTGCGCTTTAATACAGTTCCAGGTCACTTCCCGAACCGCCTTTCCCTGTCAGAATAGTCCTCTATCATCCTGGAGAACTCCTTCTTCGTGAGGTCAGGCCACATGGTGTCGGTGAACGCCAGCTCGGAATAGGCCGACTGGAAGAGAAGGAAGTTAGACAGCCTTTTCTCGCCGCCTGTCCTTATCACAAGGTCCGGGTCACCGTAGCCGTTCGTCTGCAGGTTGTGCTTTATCACGGCATCGTTGATGTCGGAAGGTGACAGCTTCCCGGAGCTGACGTCGAGCGCTATGTTCCTGCAGGCCCGTGTTATCTCCTGCCGGCCACCGTAAGCTATCGCGAAGTTTATGGCATATTTCCTGTATCCTGACGTGGCTTCCATTGCCTTCGCTATCTTCCCCTGCAGGCCCGCAGGCAACCTTTCAAGATTGCCGAAGAAAGTCAGGTGTATCCTGTTTTTGTGTACGAAGTTTTCCTTGTTATCCAGTATGTCGTCAATCTCCTTCTCAGCCAGCCTGAAAAGGTATTTGAGCTCCATCTTGGGCCTCTTGTTGAGGTTCTCAAGGGACAGGGAGTAGAATGTTATGATCTTTATGCCAAAGCCTTTGCTCCAGTCGAATATCCTCTTCAGCTTCGAGACTCCCCACTCATGGCCCTTCCAGGGCTTCTGTAGGAGCCTTTTCGCGCATCGCCTGTTGCCATCGGGTATTATGGCGATGTGCTTAGGTATGTTGTCTGCTTTCATAGGCACCTTATGCATATGATTGATAACCGATTTAAATCTTTAATATCGTGGTCATAGTAGGTAAATTATTACGTTTGAGCGCTATTTATATTTGGTAGAATAATGCTCTATGTGGTGCTTTATGAGATTCGAGCTGCATTGTCATACACTGCATTCCAGGATAAGCATACCTTGCGGGCTGGAGAAGCCCTCTGAGGTGGTGAAGCAGGCAGCGAAGGTGGGCCTGGATGGAATAGCCATAACAGACCATGACACGACAAATGGCTGGGATGAGGCACGCAAGGAAGCGAAGAAGCAGGGTATAATGTTCATACCAGGCATAGAGGTCAGCAGCGGCATGGGACACATACTCGGACTGGGTGTCTCTGAAGGCGTACCCAGCAACATGGGTATAGGGGAGACCGTTGACCAGATACGTGAAAGGGGAGGCATAGCGATAGCCGCCCATCCGTTCGACATAAGGGGACACGGCATAAGGCACCGCCTCTCTGAGGCAGATGCCGCAGAGGCGTTCAACGCGCTCAGCCTGGACAGGGTGTCAAACCGCC